>NZ_JBQXDJ010000053.1:0-29482 GCF_052601015.1 Chitinimonas violaceus
CTTTTACAACCGCCAACGACGCCACTCTCGGCTAGGTAATTTGGCACCGGCGGTGTTTGCAGAAAAATTCAGCAGGCAATTGGTCTGCATTTGAAGTGGGTGTGTCTACGGTTGTCAGGACAGGTCAGTTTGAACAGTCTCTGATGAGATCTGCCCGCCATGCCACTGCATCTCAGAAACACGCTCCAGGAAAAGCAAATTAACTAACTTGCTTGGTTTGGAATCTTCGGCCGTCCCTGCTTGGCCCACTTATTTCGGCCAAAGTTAGCAGGAAACCGCCATTCGTTTGCGCTAGATCAAGGTCAGCCCATCGTGATCGCGCCAAAATGGTTCTTGCGCTAACAACAACCTGCTCCACCATCGGCCGCAAGCAATTGTCAGCAAAGTGAAGCACGGCACCTCTCTAAACAGCTGATCAATCATAAAGAATCAAATGATGCAGAACTTGAATGCCACTGAAACTGCACAAGTCAGTGGAGGATCTTTCCATGTACATACCACTGTCTTGTTCGTGCAGAAGATAAGGCGCAACCACAACAAGAGTAAGGCCGACGTACAACAACCATTACTTTCTAAGTCAACAATTGAAGCCACTACAGAAAAGTAACTATTCCAGAACTGGGCATTGCTGATATTGAACAAGACAGCGGAGGACATCGAGTAAATTAAGTATCAGCAACTCTCTAGAAGCGCAAAAACTCAATTGCGATGTCTATAGCCGTACTCTCAACTCTTGCCTCCGCTGCTACTCAGATCGTCATTGTGGTGGCGGCATCGCTGGGGTAGTCCCTGCGCTTACCAAGGTAGCGCAAGCCGTTGTGTCGCTAGCCGCTATCTTGATCACGACAGGGGTTTTCTGATCTGCGCCACTTGATATGCGCTTTTACCTAAATTGCTCGGAAGATACATCGTATCTCGTGTGAGTCACCATGTCTGGGGGCAAGGCGATGGCGGCGCCAGGAAAGGCAGCGATACTCCATTCTGAGGTAGAGAGGACCAAGTCCATCCCCGGAAAACCATCAGCTGCACCGAATCCGGTATCGCTGAACATGCCACCAGCAACACGATCGACATCCATCAAGCCTAGTTCTTCCATTTTGTGCTCCTGTATTACGCTTCTTGCCGCGGTGACTAAGTTAAGTTGCTGAAGTCGTTGTAACGAATGTGGCATTCGGACAAGAAAGATTGAGTTTTTGCGTTATGTCCGTCAGTGCCCACTGTTTCAGCTCATTGGGTAGTTCTGACTGTCCTATGGTCTTTACGACTTCGCTACATAACGCGCCCATTATTCTCTCGTAAGAAGACGTTCCGCCGCCGACTTGATCAATTTGCTGGTGGTTAAGTATTTGCATTGCATCCCTTTTCGTTTTCTCTGTTTGTTCAGGCAACATCAACAGTGGTCTATTGACGGGGCGCGAGTGTAGGTGTGGGGAATTGCAGGCTTCAATGGGTCATCTGTCCCGGTACGTTGTCAGCAATCCTGTTGTGAGTAGTATTCATACAAGCGCAGCACGCGGAAACATTGGGTCATAAGGGGCAGCATGGGATTTTCCCTAGCCTCCGCCAGATTCCTCGTGAGCGAGGCTGCGCCACCTGGCGGCATGACCAGGCTCATAGCAAAGTGCGGGACCGCAAACTGGTATCAGGTAATCGTTCCCTGATCCAGCGCGGGCTATCTGTCCATTTGGCTGAATGAAAGCAAGACAGCGATGTCGTAAGGGAGGTACGAAGGAGCCTGGACCGACAGTATCGTTAGGTCCGTCTGGGCATCGACAACTCGCCCCTGCAAATTCGTCTCATCAAGGAGATGGATAACCGGTGGGGTACTCCCTGCATTGTTGAAGCAAATGTGGGACGTACCACTGGCCAGCGTGGAAGGAGATGGGGCTTACTATGAGACCATTACTGGGCGATAACGCGTAGCGCTGTCAAGCGAATGACTTATTGTATTGGGTAGATTATACGATTAGTTAATCAAGACCTACCTAGGCCCATAATATTTCGTAGCGAATTATTACTAGTTCGAATTTGGTTACTCAGCATGGATGTTAACGTTAGAACTTTAATAGATTTCTTTTTGTTAAACTGTATCGCAGCGACAACTGTGTTGACAACAATGTCTATTCTGGCTTGCAAGCTTCTTATTCATTGAACTAACTTTAGTCGAGTAAAGATAAATAGGTACTACACTCAGTTAATTTTCTAGATATTAACTGAGTGTAGTGAAGTCAAAACCCATTCATATGGAATGAAAGTGAAAAAACATTACTTCTTACTCGTGATCGCTGGAACGCTATCTATGCCAGTTTTTGCTGAAAGTGCATATATAGGTGCTGAAGTTGGTCGTACCAACTTGAAAGAAAGTGACACTAGTGGTGTTACTGATAATTTCAAAGGGCATGCAACTAACTTTGGTGTGTTTGGTGGCTATCAATTTCACCCAAATGCCGCTATCGAAGTGGGTTATCGTGACTTAGGAAAAATAAAGGATACTGCAGCATTAACTAGTAATGGGGTTACAGTCACAGCGAACGGCACTGCTAAACCGCAAGCATTGCATGCTTCATTATTGGGGATTTTTCCTGTAAGTAATGAATTTAGTATGTATGTCCGTTTCGGTGCGGCAAGAATGAAAGTAAAAGAAGATTTTAACTACACTATATTGGGTGTTAATGCATCATCCTCTGAGACAACCAAGAAAACTAAAGGTATGTTCGGCTTGGGTGCACGATACGCGGTTAGCAAGGAGTTTGGATTACGTGCCGAGTATACGCAATTTAGTAAAGTTTCAGATTTCAAGATCTCTAGTTTCACCGTTGGTGGAGATTATCTTTTCTAATTCTCACTTCAGTGTGTAGGATTAGAATATATTGCCTTGTGCTATTAGAAGATTCCTTGGAATTAGGATTACAAGGAGGGACTTAAATTGCGATGTTTGCATGGCACAAGGCTGTTTTATCTGTAGGGAAAATCGCTGTAAATCACTTTAAGTAGTATTTGAGTTAGGCAGCGAAGCTGCGCCAGCTTGCTTTGGCTGGTGTGTTCCCGTCTGCGGGCGCTGTACGGGCTGAGCTGGGTGGCGAACAGGTATAATCCGCCACCGTCCTAGTCGGTCTGATAGCAGCAACGACATGGCCAAGTAAGTGATGAGCTCATTCAGTGGGCGCAATGCTGCTGAAGTGGCACACAAGCTGGGTATTGGGCGGGCGACAGTATATAGGGCGTTAAAAATGTTGAAGAGCGATGTAAAGAATTACATCTAGTGTAAACAAATTGATGAAAAGTCGGCGTTATCGAGCATCGAGTCGGCCCGCAGTCGTTGAGGGGGCTGTTCTCTTGCGCCAGGACCTTGAGCCGCTGCGCCTCGGCAACGGTTATCCCTGCATACTTGCTCTCCAGTTGTACCAAGTGGCTACTGAGATGCTGTGTTTGTGGCACAGCTCGGCGGGCTTCATGCCGGCCTCGCCTCCCTTGAGGAGGCCGATGATCTGCGCTGCTATGAATCGTTTCCTAATTTACTAGCAATTGTTTATGTGGCAATCATAAATTCTCTAGATACTTTGATTGTGAACGGATTTTTGCTGTTTAGATTGAGCCGATGTGTTCTGGTTGATTACTTTTAATGGAGCGCCGGTGTTGGGAGCAACGCGGATACGGTGTTTCAGGTGACGTGGTGATACGGCAGGATGGCTGGGGTATTAGTACACTAGGCTGGCTGTGCCATCGGTGAAGTTCCAGTTACGGGTGATTTCCACCTGGTCGTAGCGTTCCCGCATGCCGGGTGGGAAGGGAGAGAATGGAGCGCTTGCTTCGACGATGCGTTTGGCGACTTCATCAAGTTTCTTGTCGCCGCTACTCTGGCGGACATAGACCGAGGCCAGCGTGCCGTCGCTATTGATAGCGACGGTTACCTGCAGTGGGCTGTAGAAGCCGTCCTTTGGCAAGCTGGAACTGTACATAGCGCCAATCCGCTCCACTTTAAGCCGCCAGCTTTCACCGTAGAAACGGAATTCCACATCACTCGCCGCCGTGGCTCTGTTGAGCGCAGCAAAGCGCTTGCGTGGGCTAGGCTGGTTGTCGAACAACTTGCGCTGACGGGCTTGTTGCAAGGCGCGTTCGGCCAGCGACAAGCCTGCTGGCGGCGAGATGGGTAACGTCAGGCCAGCACCAGTGTTCTGGCTGGTGCCACCATGATTAATGCTGGATCGGTCGGTATTGTCGGTAGTGGGAGCATCGGCGATCCTTCGGGCTGCTTGTCGTTCCGCTGCAACTTCGGCCAGTTTGCGGGTTTGCTCGGTACGGACCTGTTCATCTGCTTTTTGCCTAGCCGCTTCGGCCATTAACCGTGCTTGCTCCTTGGCTTGTTCTGCGGCCCTTTGCTGTTCGGCAATTTTCTGTTCAGCTAACCGGCGGGCCTGCTCAGCCCTGGCGATTTCTTCCACCTTTTGCCGGGCAGCAGCCTCGGCAGCGATACGGCTTTGCGCTGCCCTGGCCAGTGCTTCGGCTTTTTCCTGTTCAGCCTTTTGCACAGCAGCTTGCCTGCGCGCTTGTTCTTCCGCTGCTTGTTTGGCCGCTTCTGCTATTCGCCATGCTTGTTCTGCCGCCCATTGTTGTTCAGCGGCGCGCTGTTCCGCTAACTTCCGGGCCTGTTCTGCCCTAGCGATTTCTTCCGCCTCTTGCTGGGTAGCGGCCTCGGCAGCGATACGGCGTTGCGCTGCTCTGGCCAATGTCTCGGTTTTTTCCTGTTCAACCTTTTGCGCAGCGGCTTGCCTACGCGCTTGCTCTTCCGCTGCTTGTTTGGCAGCTTTGGCTCGTCGCTGTTCTTGGGCTTGTTCCGTAATTTTTTGTGGGTCGGCCGCCTGTTGGGTCTGGACTTGTACCGCCGTTGTGATGGTTTCTTCCACTTTTTGTGGTGTTACCTCGTCGGCAACTCGAATCTGTTCTGCTCTGGCTTCGCTTTTTTGTTTCGCTGCTGTGGCTATCTCTTGAAGCGCTTTCTCAGGATCTGCAGCACTGTGGGTCTGCTCAACGCTGTTTGTATCGGGCTCAATGAGCAAGGGACTGGTTAATGTGGCTAGGTCGGGTTGGCTACTGTCGTCGGCGAGTACGTCTACATTCGCACTGCCGGTGGCGGCATCGGCCAGCTGCGTTGGTATTTGGGTCCGGTCATTGATGGAGATTTCCCACTGGCTTTGCTGTACTGTCAGCACCGGTACGTGGGTTCTCATTCGTATCGCCTTGTGCGCTATCGATGCGGACGCTAGGCCTAATTCAGTGGTGGCGCTTGGCACCGTCTGTGGCGCGAGCGTAATGGTGAGTGCATCCAGCGGCTGCAGCGTATGGGCTATGGGCTCGACCTTGGGTGAAAAACTATCGGCTGGCTGGGATTGAGACACCTGATTGGCCAGGGTGACAGTGAGCGGCTCCGGTTTCAAAGCCTGCTTTGCGGGTCCATTGCCGCCGGGTACGTCAAACTGAATGGCAATGATGAAGGCGTGCAGCAGTACGCTGAGCAGCATCGCCCAATCGAGTGGTTCAGCAAATTTCCGTCGGTGGTGGGGACGTACAGGCATCTCAGCAAGGTTAACCAGTTAAACACCACCGCCATGATTCCGAGCCTGAAAGCCATTGCCACTTCTTGATGTTCCAAGCCCATCCCTGAAGCATTTTCAGACGATCCAGGCCAATTAACTGTCCATGGTTCAAGCATTGAATGGGCAGTCTCTGCCACAGCGTCAGCGCTGGGGCCGCTTTGCGAGCCGTAATCTGTATAAACCAGGCATTTGGAAACGGAAAGCTGGATAGAAAGAACGGTGTTCACGCCTGCGTTGAATACCGTCTTGGCCAACGCCTAGTGCAGCACATCACACAATGAAGGATTTGCCTACGGTATCGGCCGAATTGATAGGGCGGGTGTGACGGTCGAGGATAAAACACAAGAGGCGCAGACATTGCGCCTCTTGGCTATTGTGCCGCGTGCTTCATTGTTAAGCGCCACGATGTGCTTTTGGCGATGGCGGCACGAAGCCTCTGATTTTCAGCCAGTATTCGTCATATACATCAGCGTCGATATCCACTGCGACATTGGTTTTGTAAAGGCGATCCTGGCCGTCCTTTCGAGGACCAGAGATCCAATAGCACTCACCTGTTTCAATATCAAAGTAGTTTGCCTTCAAGCCCATTCCTTTCAAGCTCTGAAAGGATCTACCCGCGTAATACACGGTGGCCCCTGTCTTCGAGAACGTAACTCGCCCTATACGAGCCGGACCCATGAGTCCTTCGGACTTTGACTCGATATACATAATGCGACTTTTCTTCATACTTATCTTCTAGCAGTGTCTAACAAATAAATTAAGCAGGGACATTGATGGTAACGCAGTCGGCCTGTGAGTACCCTTAGGCCAATACCTAACTGATTGGTTCACAAAGGTATTGAGGAACACCCGTTCTCAACCCTTAACACTTGGCCTTTAACGTACCTCAGGCAGTGAACGGTAGGTCGGTGCGAAGTGTCTGCAATCGTTGTACGCCAGCCCGAATTTCATCTGCGCTGAGGGCGGCAAAGCCCAGTAGCCAGCCGTCTCGGCCGGGAGGCATCAGATAGAGCGACTGCAGGCTGGGTGTGGCGACACCTGCAATGCGGGCTTGGCGGGTCAGCTGGGTCTCACTGCCGGGTGGCAGTGCCACCATGACTTGTAAGCCACCCGGGCTGGGATGAACGCGTAGCAGATGGGGTAGTTTGGCGGTGATCTCCTCCAGCAGGAGATCGCGGCGGCTGCGATAGAGCTGGCGCATATAACGCAGGTGGGTGGCGAAATGGCCGCGGTTGATAAAGTCCGCCGTTACCGCCTGCATCAACTGGTTACTGTGGCCGTCATAGAGGGTGCGAACGGTCGTTGCCGGTTCGATTAGCGTGGACGGTAGCATGGCATAAGCAAGTCGCAGTGATGGGAACAACGCTTTAGAGAAAGTACCCAGGTAAATCACCCGGTCATGCCGATCCAGGCTTTGCATGGCGGGTTGAGGGCGACCGTCGTAGTGGAATTCGCTGTCGTAGTCATCTTCGATAATCCAGCAGTGCTGCTTCCGGGCGATCTCCAGCAAAGCCAGCCGACGTGACAGACTAAGCGCGCAGCCAGTGGGGTACTGGTGTGAGGGGGTAAGGTAGATCAGACGGGGCGATGGTAGATCTTCGCTGGGGCACATACCTTCGTGATCAACCGGTACGGGTACCAGCTTCGCACCAGTAGCTGCCAGGGCGGTACGAGCGCCCCGATAAGCCGGTTCTTCCATCCAGACCACATCGCCTTCATCCAGCAGCAGATTGCCCAATAAATGCAGGGCCTGCTGCGAACTGGTCAACACCAGTACCTGGTCGGCGCTACCACGAACATCGCGTGCTTGATGCAGATAGGCAGCGATAGCCACGCGTAGGGGCGCATAGCCTTGTGGATCACCATAGCCTGCCAGACTTGCAGCATGGTGGCGCAAACGGGTGTTGCATAACTGGCGCCAGGTGTCGTGCGGAAATAGGCGCAGATCGGGACTACCGGCAGCAAAAGCAAGTGGCGTGATCGGATCGTGGCAGTCACCACCCCGTACCAACTGGTGGCCACGTTGCGATAAGGCGGCCAGTGCAGTGGTCCGTAGAGGTGGCTCGACTTCGGCTGCTCGGGCGAACCGTGCCGCTACAAAGCTGCCCTGGCCGACCCGCCGTGCCAGATAACCCTCGGCTTCCAATTGGCCATAGGCGGCTTCCACTGTGACGCGTGAAATACCGAGGTCCGCCGCCAGCGTGCGGGTGGCAGGTAGTCGTTCCGAATACGCCACCGTACCAGAACGAATTGCTTCGCGCAGGGCAGTACACAGCTGAGCGCGTAAGGGAAGTGGGTTGCTTTGGGCTGCCTGAAAAAGATTCAGCCACAAACCGGGTTGCGTGCTATTGGTGGACATTGGTCTGGTCAATATCGATAAATTGGCTTTACTTATACAACCAAATTGGCGCCAGACTATACCTACCCATTGAACGAGGCCTTTACCATGCAGCAAACAACTTCTGTCGTACTACAGATACCCGCGCCTCTCCCTGCGGATAGCGCAGCCTATATGCAAGCCAAGTTGGCCTATCACACCGATGCATGGGATGTGGCGGCGGACCTCAAAGCGGGCGTGGACGAGATAGTCGTGGTCGATACACGGGCGCATAGCCATTACTTGGCTGGCCACATTCCGGGTGCAATCAGTTTTCCCCATCGCACCATGGATGCGCAAAGCACCGCCGGATTGGATCGTGACAAGACCTACGTGACTTACTGTGATGGCATAGGCTGTAACGGTTCGACCCAGGGCGCGTACAAGCTGGCAGCGCTGGGCTTCAAGGTAAAGGAAATGCTGGGCGGGGTGGATTTCTGGCTGCGCGACGGCCATCCACTGGCCAATGGTGAAGCAGCTGGGCGGCTGGTGCCCGACCTGCCCCCATCATCTTGTGGTTGTGCCTGAACATAGCGGGTGCACTTTTCAACCGGCCGGCAGTGGTAAACGAGATCGCCGGCTCGGTTCATATTTATTTGGCGCTAAACATCAGGCTTTGCGCTACAGGCTGCCATCGTGACCTATGCCCCACAGGAGAGCTGGCCCACCCTGGCTGGGTGGGAATCTGAGCGGGATGGCTCGGAAATGAAGGCTGGCATGCTCGTGTTTTCGCGGCCGGCATCGCTACATTGCAGAATATCCGCAGCACAGGTACTGAGCTGCAAGCAAAACCATGAGCTTGGTACATGACGTTTGCCGAGCATGATTTGGTGCAGCGCCAAAAAAACGGTTTGATGCGGCATTTCTGCCTATGCCTGCCCGTTTACAGCGATAGAGCGTTTGCCTATGGCCTACTTCAGATGGTCACTTCTATTTGCTCTGATTGCATCGTCAACGCGCTGATCACCATCGTCCGTGCAGTTTCTGCCCACATATTGCCAATGACATTGAGCACATTGGTCGTGGAGTCAGCGGCATACAGACCATGCAGCATCATGGACTTTTCCACAGGTAAAGCGGACGCTTGTGCCTCGGAGGGTGCATCCAGCGAGAACGTAACAACAAAGGACAGGCCATCAAGCAGCAAATCCATCGCATAGTGCTGACGCAGCTTATCTGCGATAGCGGGTACATAACGCAAACATCGCCCGGATTTTGCGATCAAGGCCAAGCCTCGCTCAATCTGCGGGATCGTACCGACAGCGTGATACTCCGCTACCAATGGATCGGATTGGACGGATGACAATTTCTCTAATGCCCGTTGGGCATCCAGGATTTCCTCCAATCCTTGCTTACCACATTCCCAAAGCACTTTGAGGTTTTCTGGTTTGCCTTGTAGGCGGGTTGCTGCAGGACGCAGACGATCGCCATCGAATCCTGGTGTAGCAGGACAATGTGAAACGTACATCGATTTACCTATCAATTCCCGAAATATAAGTTATCCCCCCGCCAAGGGGGTGCTTCTGGCCCCCGCCAAGGGGCTGACTACTGGGTGTTCATTAAACAAGGCGCGCATCCTATATACCGAAAATTATTCAGTCAATCAGGGGCTTACCCTCACAAAGTACAAATACTGTCTTGCAAGTGTAAGGCGTGGAAACAACCAATGTGAAACGAGGGGGGCCAGCACGAGGAAAACGGACGGGATTTGAAGGTAAAAAAAGGGGAAAAGCCCCAACCCACAACATTGGCGTGCAGTGGGCTGGCTACTTCAGGTGAAGCACTTGATTTCGGGATTTCCACTGACAGTGCTTTGGCGCGCGATCTGTCGGTCTCTACAGGCTAATTACTTGCCCGTGCTTACTGGTGTCAGTAAGCGGCACACTTGTTCTACGTTTTTCGGTAAGCAATGACCGCAGATTCTAACCCAATACTTGCCGTACCGCCCAAATTTTTATCTCATTGGCATACGGTCGCCAGCAATTGAGCGATGTTATAAACTTGCGTGAGTCAAACAGATTGGCAAACAAAATCAAGCAGATAACGGGCTTGCTAGCCCGTATTCTCATGGCAAAAACAGCGGTGGAAAACTCGATCCGCTCCGAGGGAAGCTCAGCACGGCAAAAAGGCGCATTTACAGCGCCTCTTATACCTATACAGGCTGTAACAAGGTGTAGCGCTCCCCCGTTTCCAAACCTTCGAACAACTTCGGTCCAAGCTTCTTCAGCAGCTCACCTTTAACAATCATGTAGCGCTGCTTACTAGGGCGCTCGACCGCAGGCCCATCTTCCGGCTTGTGGGTCACCATTGTGGTGATTTCTACCAGTATGTGTTCAGTATTATCAGTATCTATAACCGGCATTTCTCTTTCAACTTCACGCATTTCCAATATCCTTCCTTAACACTTCTCCAAACAGTATCGCTAACTCTCTTGCAAGGATTAAAGCCTTTGCAAGGTACGGTGAAGTATCTATGAATACGTCATAAACTTGTTTGCCGTATGTCAACTGAAATCATCCGAATGGCGGTTTGGTGGTAACACCTGGACGATATACGAACAGCATATCGAGGTGCGTGGAGGTCGCTCTATCCTTGGATAGTCCTTCCAGCTGACTTTGTATCCCCGCAGCCAACTGGGCAGCGTTGTGCATAACAACTTCGAGTACCGCGTCAGTAATGTACTTGGCAATACGTAGGTGATCTCACTAGGTGTTTAGTCCCACAGTGTGCTGGAACGGATCAATCCTGAAGCGTTGTGGTTCGGTTGCCCAGATATTGTCGATGTATTCATAGGGAGTGAAACCCTTCAAGGTCTTCAAGCGACGAGCAAAGTTGTACGCCATCAGGAACGTCTGCAAATGGGATTTCTGCTAATCATGCAATTGATAGTGGTAATGCTTGACCGTCGCCTCCTTGATCGTCCGATTCATGCGTTCGACCTGCCCATTGGTCCAAGGATGGCAGACCTTGGTTAGCTGATGTTCGATGTGGTGGGCTCGGCAGAGGCGATCAAACGAAATCACCCAGTAGCCTTCTGTGCCTTGCCGCTTGGCAAACTGAATGCCGTTGTCTGTCAGGATCGTATGAAGGGTGTAAGGCACAGTGGCAATCAAGCCAGATAGGAAATCCCTTGCCACCAGGCGTGTTGCCCGGGGATGAAGCTCAGCGTAGGCTGTGGGACTAAACACCTAGGGAGAGGGTCATCAATCATCTGAGTCACACGACAGCTGCAGCAAGGTTGATCGCTTCAAGGAAATTACAAACAATCTGTCTTGTCGTAACGTGTCGCAATCACCGCTGTAGCCGGCGCGCCCCTCGAGTAAGATGTCCTCCCTCCCGATCGGGCACCAGCCCTGGTGTAAGGTGAAAACTCGTTGGGTTACCCAAGCCATCAACTGTGGCGTGAATCTTGGTATTCAGCCCACCTCGACTGTGCCCAATGGCTTATTGCGCCGTACCCCCTTTTGCTCGTCCCGCCAAGGGATGCCAGCACCATAGCGATAGAGTACAGCATTGACGAACAAGCGGTTGTCCTTGGCAGTTACGCCGGGTTGTCCCTGACACCCAAGGAGTAGATCCTTGATAACAAGCTCTATGGTTGATGATATACCCTAGTTGTATTTAGCCCCTGTTAAAATTGACTAGCACCCCACACCAGCAGGCAGCTTGGGGGGCCTATCTGTCGGAATACTTTACACCTATCTGTAAAGTTATCGACAAATCCTCCACAAACCCAAATATAAACAAGTAATTACCTAAGTGGCACAGGCATTGCTTAATGTGGTGACATGTCGCTCCCCTGGCCAAAAGCCACCTGGGGCTCGACATAACTAGATACTCACTGCAGGTTCACGGGAGGATAGCGATGCAATTCAAGCAGCTCGTCTTAGCACTCAGTCTGGCTGGCGTCGCAATGATCGGATCAAACGCCCATGCACTGACGATCCAGGATGCATGGACACTAAGCGCCGTCGGCACAACCACCACACACGTGGGCCACCTGGGACTGAATGGCGGTGTGACAACCGTTTCACAACAAGTAAACGCCAGCGGATCGCCATTCGTGGGGGCGCTGTTTCAGGAATACGGCAGCATCTTCTCGCTCAACTACGTGAAGGAAAACGCAGTTGGCCTGGGTGACTTTGGCTTCCCGCAAACCTATGCACAACCATTGGATGGCTTCCGGTTTGTATTTACCGGCTTGTCCGGCTCGGTATCCTCTTACAACGCGGTAACTGGCGCAGTCAACTACACCTTCGCTCCCGGCGTTGGCTCGATTATGTTGCAGGCGACAGCCAATAATGGCTCGACCTGGATCGATATGGCCAAACTGTCAATGCGTGGCCCTTCGGGCGGGGACTTGGCCAACTTCAAAGGCAAGAGCCAGACATTAGGCCAGTCCACCATATTCGTTCAGTTCGATTCCTTCATGAACGGGTTTGGCATTGATCTGGATGGTCCAGGTCTGGGCTACAGCTCGCCGACCGATCTGTTCATGCAATTACAGACCACCAACAAGATTTCCAACCCCTTCAAGTTCTCTGGCGCATGTACATTTGATACCCGCCTGCTCTGCGCAACCGGTAAGGTCACCAGCGATGGCAGCGCGGACTTGTTCAATGCCGCAACATTAAGGGTGCCGGAACCCAACCCGGTTGCACTGATCGCGCTTGGGCTTGTAGGCGTTGGCCTAATAAACCGTCGCCGTGCTATCAAATAGTTGCTATAGGCGGCACGCCTCGCAATAGTGTTTCTCTTCAAATCAAAACAGCCACCTCAAATAGGTGGCTGTTTTGATTGGTACAGCTCGTTTCCTTCACACCCATACCGGTTTCCACGCTTTACCCATGAACAGCTGCGTAGTACAAACAAGCGGCAAGCTTTCAGTACCAATTCAATGTCTCGTGAACTTGAGTAAGACACAAGAAAAACACCCGAGAAAGCAGAATTTTCATAAGGTAGATACAAACTCCAAAGGGGCAACGCCGTATTGCCGCTGCGCAGCAAACAATTACAGGCTTTCATGGAATTCAGCTGTTTACTGGATGTCATAAAGCCACTGTTTTTACAACTATTCAACCTGCGGCAATATCCATTGCTGTGTAGTTATCCACGGTCATCGCCGTCCCAGTTGGCTTGCAAAAGCCCATAACCCAATCAATAAGGGAGACGATCCATGCCCCACAGCGTTGAGCTGATCACCACCATTGCGGCCGCACTCGGCCTTTCGCTCATCTTTGGCTTTCTAGCGGCCAAGCTCAGATTACCCCCACTGGTCGGGTACCTGTTAGCCGGTATCTGCATCGGCCCGGCCACCCCAGGTTTTGTCGCCAATGTCGGTCTTGCCGGGCAACTGGCTGAAATCGGCGTGATGCTGCTGATGTTTGGCGTAGGCCTGCATTTTTCGTTGGGTGATCTGCTCTCAGTAAAACGCATTGCCCTGCCAGGAGCACTGGTGCAGATTCTCGTTGCAACCTTGCTCGGTATGGGTGTCGCACACTTCTGGGGATGGTCGCTAGGTGGTGCGTTGGTATTTGGTCTTTCTCTATCGGTCGCAAGCACGGTAGTGCTGTTACGTGCGCTGGAAGACCGCGGCGTGTTGGACTCGGTCAATGGCAAGATCGCCGTCGGCTGGCTCGTGGTCGAAGACTTGGCGATGGTGCTTGTACTTGTGTTGCTGCCCCCGCTTTCCGGCTGGTTAGGCGGTAAAGCCGCAGCCAATGCGGGCGATACCTCTTTGTGGATCACGCTGGCCAGCACGTTGGGGCAAGTCGCCGCCTTTGTGGCGTTGATGCTGGTCGTCGGTAAGCGCGTCTTTCCCTGGATCTTGCTGCAGGCATCACGCACCGGCTCACGCGAACTATTCACCCTATGCATCATCGCGGCCGCAGTAGGTATTGCCTATGGTTCCGCCCACTTGTTCGGCGTGTCCTTTGCGCTTGGCGCCTTCTTTGCCGGCATGGTGATGCGCGAATCACCACTGAGCCACCGCGCAGCCGAGGAATCGCTGCCGTTACGCGATGCGTTCTCGGTACTGTTTTTCGTTTCGGTCGGCATGTTGTTCGACCCCCGCATCCTGCTCGATCAACCATTACAGGTGCTGGCTGTTGTCGCCATCATCATCTTCGGTAAATCGCTGGCGGCATTTCTGTTGGTTATCGCCTTCCGCTACCCACTCAATACCGCACTTACCGTCTCGGCTAGCCTGGCACAGATCGGTGAGTTCTCCTTCATTCTCATCGGCCTTGGCATGAGCCTGGGCCTCGTATCATCGGAAATACAGAGCCTCGTATTGGCTGGCGCATTGATCTCGATTGCGCTGAACCCGCTGGTATTTCATGCCATCGAACCCATCCAACGCTGGATACGTGCGCGCAACAATCTCGCACAACTGCTGGAGCGGCCCGATGACCCACTGGCTGAACTGCCCACGACTGTCGATCAGAAACTCCTGACCGGTCAGGTGGTGCTCGTCGGCTACGGCAGGGTTGGGCGGCGTATCGCCCAAGTATTGGGTGAGTCAGGCTTCTCGTTTGTGGTTGCCGAGCAAAACCGCGAAATTGTCGAGCGCCTGCGCGATGAAGGCATACCTGCCGTATCCGGCGATGCGGCAGAGCCGGCTGTATTGATCCAGGCCCATATCGCCCGGGCTGGCATACTCGTCATCGCCATCCCAAACCCGCTGCATGTGCGCCAGATTATCGAGGTCGCCCAATTGCTCAATCCTGCGGTGGCGATATTCGTACGCAGCCATAGTGATGTAGAGGCCGAATACTTGCGGAATCTGCGCAATGTCGAGGTGTTGATCAGCGAAGAGGTGCTTGCCGCCAGCATGAGCCAACGGGTATTGACACATGCTCAGCAACAACCCCATTAGACTAGGATTACCGCTAGCAGGCAGCGTCTGTATACAGCTACCCTGCTAGAGGTCAACAGCCTCTACACCATCGCATGCCGGAAAGGATAAGATGCCGCGGGTTTGCAGTATTGCCCCACTCCGCCCCACCCATGCTGTAGACGATTGTGACGACATCAGACCTTCAACCTCAACCCGAACCAACCCAATCCTCGCGACAGGGAAACCTCTGGCGGCGCTGGCGCAAATGGCTGCTCTGCCTGATCGCTGTCGTCGTTGTAGGGCTGCTTATCGGGAGCTGGTGGTTGCAGCAGGACCTCCCTTCGCTGGATGAGCTCGATAACCTTCAGCCCAAGGTGCCGCTGCGAGTGTACTCGGAAGACGGGGTGTTGATCGGCGAATTCGGCCAGGAGCGCCGCAGTCTGGTGAAGCTGGTGGATACCCCAGCCGACCTCAAGCACGCGGTATTGGCAATTGAAGATGCGCGGTTCTATGAACACGGCGCAGTCGATGTGGTGGGCATATTACGCGCCGGGCTGGCCAACCTGGGCAGTGGCGAACGTGGTCAGGGTGCCAGCACCATCAGCATGCAGCTGGCGCGCGATCTGTTCCTGACCAAAGACAAGACCTTCACCCGCAAGCTGCGCGAAATCATGGTCGCGTACAAGATTGAGGCGGTACGCAGCAAGGACGATATCCTTGAGCTCTATCTGAACCAGATTTATCTCGGCCAACGCGCGTATGGTTTTGCCAGCGCAGCACGGGTGTATTACGGCAAGGAACTGAAAGACGTCACCCTGGCTGAGGCCGCCATGTTGGCAGGCCTACCCAAGGCCCCAGCCACCTTCAACCCGGTAGTCAACCCCAAACGTGCACGCCTACGTCAGACCTATATCCTTAAGCGCATGCAGGAACTGGGGTATATTGACAACAAACAGTATGAAGCTGCCATAGCAGAACCGCTCAAGCTCGCACTCGGCACCAGCGCCACGCCGGCCTCCAAGCCCTATGCAGAGTACGCAGCCGAAATGGTGCGCCAGGAAATGGTGGCGCAGTATGGCGAGGCGGCCTACACCAAGGGCCTTGTTGTCAGCACCACACTGAATTACGCCACCCAGATACTGGCGTGGACAGCGGTGCGCACCAGCCTACTGGAATACGATCGCAAACATGACTACCGTGGGCCAGAGGGTTCCATGGTGCTGCCAGAGGATGAAGACGAGCAGGAAAATGCCATTGAGGCCGCGTTAGAGCGCCACCCTGATGCAGATGCATTGCCCTCAGCCGTCGTGCTGAGCGCCAGTGCCCGGGAGGTACGCGCCATGACAGGCGATGGCGAAACCCACCGTATAAGCGGTGCTGGCCTGCGTTTTGCCGCCCGCAGCTTACGTAACGATGCGCCAGCGGGGCTTCGATTGCGGCCAGGCTCTATCATCCGCTTATCGCTGGCGGATACGAAAAAACCAGAAATCAGCCAGCTGCCCGAAGTACAAGGCAGCCTCGTGGCTTTACGGCCGCAGGATGGTGCAATCAAGGCACTGGTCGGTGGTTTCGACTTTCAGGTCAACCATTTCAACCGGGCTTCACAAGCCATTCGCCAACCGGGTTCGGCTTTCAAGCCCTTTGTTTACTCGGCTGCACTGGAAAAAGGTGTCGGCCCAGCCACCTTGGTCAACGATGCTCCCTTTTCGAGGAAACTCGACCCGAATCGCGATGAAGTCTGGCAACCGAAAAACGACGATGGCGTCTCCTCCGGCCCCATTACCCTGCGCTCAGGCCTAAAAAAGTCCAAGAACCAAGTCGCTGTGCGGGTGCTCGATTTTATCGGTGTACCTTACGCACGAGACTACATCACACGCTTTGGCTTTGAACAAAAGCAAATGCCGCCTTACCTGCCATTGGCCTTGGGTGCAGGCGACAGCACTCCGTTGCAGCTGGCTGGAGGGTATGCGGTGTTCGCCAACGGTGGCTTCAAGGTCACGCCTTATCTGATCCGCGAAGTACGCGATGGCAATGGTAAGCAATTGCGGGCTACGAAAGTCTTACAAGCGGGCATCGATGCGCCCCGTGTATTGAGCGAAGCCAACGCCTTCATCATGCATAGTCTGTTGAAGGGGGTTGCCCAGAATGGCACCGCCTACCAGACCAACCAGCTCGGACGTACCGATATTGGTGGAAAAACAGGCACCACCAACCAGATCCGCGATGCCTGGTTCGCAGGCTACCAGCATGAGTTGGTCGCCATCAGCTGGGTGGGGTTTGATCAACCACGCTCACTGGGCAGTAGCGGTGCAGGCGCACAGTTGGCCTTGCCGCAGTGGATGCGCTTCATGAAACCTGCGCTGAAGGACATCCCGTATTACGAGATGCCCGAGCCATCCGATGTCGTCAAAATCGGGGGTGAGTGGTATTTCCGCAGTGCCCAACCAGGCCAGGGTTTTGTCAGCGGTATCGATATGCAGAACGCTGCGTGGCCAACAACGGAGGAAGCATCGACAGCAGACGCGGATGAATCGGAAGCGGAAGGTGCAACAGCGCCAACCTCTCATGAAGATGACCCCACCGCCTCCAATAGTGCTTCCAATTTTCCTAAACGGCGGGATCGGTAAGGGCACGTAGCGGTGCAATATCAAGCCATAGCAAATTTAGCCACTATTTAGCTGGCATCGCTAACTGCTTGTCCCGGCATGTGCTACACATGAAAGGGTCGGCCTACCGCCACCAACACACTCCTACATTGGGCGGTAAAACCCACCTGAGTGTGCCTATGCGTCTGCTCACCGCTCTGCTGCCAGCTTCTCTGCCCCTCTTGCTTGGTGGCTTCGTATTGATCACTTCTGTTCAGGCAGCCCCGGTTCGTATTTGTTATGAGGATGTCGATCAGCCCCCTTGGACTTATCTCAATGGGCAGGGCATAGCCCTGGACCTGCTGCGTAAAGTGGCTACCGAGCTGAAGGAAGAATTCCAGTTTCAAGTCAAGCCCTGGAAACGGTGCCTGGGGGAAGCGAAGCAGGGGGTTGTCGATGCGGTAATCGGCGCTGTGGAATTGCCAGAACGGCATGTCTATAGCGAATACCCCAAAGATGCCAAAGGTAAGACCGATGCCAATAGCCGGCTATGGCAAGAGAGTTTCAATATCTTCGTGCTGGAACAAAGCAAAGTTGAATGGGACGGGAACGCGTTTCACAACCTGAATGGGCAAGTGGCTGCACAGGCTGGTTATTCAGTAGTGAACTGGTTGAAAGACCAGAATCTGCCCGTTACCAGCGAGAGCAAGAGTGCGGAAGAGGTGCTACGGCTAGTGAACATGGGCATCGCCGAGGCTGGCATTATTCAAGGGCCTATTGCTGTAAAACTCACACAAACCGACCTACGATTCCGTAACAAGATTCGTGTACTACCCCGCCCCTATCGTACCGAGCCGCTATATCTGATTGTCAGCAAGATCAGTTACGCCAAGTCACCCGAACGTTATAACAACATCTGGCGAGCCATTGCGCGGCAACATCAATCTGCCGAATACCGGGCATACGAAGCCAAGATCATGGAAGCTTTCACGAAGCAGTAACCACTATTTGTGCGAGCTTTACAGCACCATGTGCTACACATGGAAGGGTCGAAGGACGATTGCCGACCTTACCCATGCAGGTGGGGAAAAACCTGTCAGAGTGTTATCCTATGCACCTATCCAATATATCCAGCCACCGGGTGTTATTGCGTGCCATCACGCTATCCTGTTTCCTATGGATTGGCACCCTGGTGCAAGCCAACCCCCTTCGCCTTTGCTATGAGGATGTAGACCAGCCACCGTGGACCTTTGGTGATGGGCATGGACTGGCCTTCGACTTATTGCATAAAGTCGAAACCGAACTGAGCGAGCAATTCACGTATTCCGGTAAACCCTGGAAGCGATGTATCGAAGAGGTAAAAGCTGGCATCGTCGATGGCGTGATCGGCGCGGCAGATGTGCCAGAACGGCAAGTTTTTGTTGAATACCCCAGAAGTGCCAATGGCCAGGTAGACCCGGGCAGCATGCTTTGGCGCGATCATTTCTACCTGTTTGCCGCAACCGAGAGCAAGGTCGAGTGGGATGGTGTGCGCTTTCAGAACCTTAACGGCAGCATCGCAACACAGCGCGGCTACTCAGTCATCTACTGGCTGAATAAGCTGGGTATTCCTGTGACAGCAGAAAGTAAAGATGCTGATGAGTTGTTGCGGATCCTGGTTACCAATCTTGCCGGCGCCGTCATCATCCAGGGACCTGTCGCCGTCAAAATGGCTAACAATGACCTGCGTTTCAGAGGCAAGGTTCGAACCTTGGCCAAACCTTTCCGCTCCGAGGCTTTGTACCTGATCATCAATAAGCAGGCCTATGCCAAATCACCTGCTCGCATCAACGCGATTTGGCAGTCAATCGCGAAGAATCGCCAATCTACGGAATACCAGGCAACTGAGGCCAAAGCACTCGATAAATTCATGCATAGTCCGGACTAGAGACCCTCTCCCCTGCGCCATAAAAAGAAAAAGGCGGAACTACATCCGCCTTTTTTCCTTACCAGCCAAGTTACCCATTAATTACTGCCAACTCACCAGACCGTAATTCTTCTTCCCGCGTTTGAGCAGAGTAAAGCGGCCAAACAGCCGTTCTCTATCTACAAATACATGCTCCAGCGTCTCGGCCTTCTCGCCATTGATGCTGACAGCACCGCTTTGGATAAAGGTGCGCGCTTCACTCTTGGACTTCGCCAGGTTGGCTGCCACCAAAGCATCGATCAGGCTCGCAACCGACTTTTCCAGTATCACGCCGGGCATGCCATCCTGGGCAAGCTGTTCGAAGTCCGACTCAGTCAGCGCCGACAGACTGTCGCTGAACAGGCTCTGGCTGATACGCTGCGCAGCCACCACCGCGTCCTGCCCATGCACGATAGCTGTCACCTGCTCAGCCAGAATGCGCTGGGCCTCGGGTTTCTTGCCACTTTGTTTATCTGCTTCTTCGATGGTGGTAATGTCGGCAGGGCTCAGGAAGCTGAAGTAACGCAGGAATTTGTAGACATCTGCGTCGGCCGTATTAAGCCAGAACTGGTAAAAAGCGTATGGCGAGGTTTTCTTGGCATCGAGCCAGATCGTACCGGTCTCGGTCTTCCCGAACTTGGTGCCGTCAGACTTTGTCACCAAAGGCAACGTCAAACCGAATACCTGCTGTTGATTTAGCCGGCGAGTCAGATCGGTCCCGGCAGTGATATTACCCCACTGATCCGACCCGCCAATTTGCAGCTTGCAACCAAAGCGCTTGTTCAGCTCGGTGAAGTCGTAGCCCTGCAAAAGGCTGTAGGAAAATTCGGTAAACGAAATGCCCTGATCGTCCCGGCTGATCCGCTGCTGCACCGATTCCTTCTTGATCATGGCGTTGACCGAGAAATGCTTGCCGATATCGCGCAGGAAATCCAATACGCTCATTGGGCAGAACCAGTCATGGTTATTCGCCATTACCGCAGCGTTTTCACCCTCGAAGCTCAAGAAGGGTGCAACCTGATCACGAATCTTATATACCCAACCCTCGATCACATCCGGGGTATTCAGTTTGCGCTCAGCAGCCTTGAAGCTTGGGTCGCCGATCATGCCGGTAGCGCCGCCAACCAAGGCGATGGGTTTATGGCCAGCCTGCTGAAAACGCCTCAGCACCAGAATGGGCACAAGGCTGCCTATATGCAGGCTGTCCGCGGTAGGGTCAAAACCGCAATAGAGCGTCACCGACTCCTTAGCCAGTAATTCATCGAGCGCTTGCGCATCGGTTGACTGCGCGATCAGACCGCGATCATGCAGATCCTGGATAAGGGGGGAATGAAACATTTGGGAACTCTCCACAAAGCCGGCACACCAATTGCGCACCATGACATATCGAAACGCATGATTTTAGCTTAAGTAGGCCACACAACCCCACAGGACAGACCTTATTTAAAATGGCGCTTTGACCAACTCCTGGCTTACCTTGCCTGAATGGCTTATGAGCCATAGACTCCGGCCGGCAATGAGGCTGTTCAGCGTCTGCTGTGTGAACACTTAAAGACAAATATCACAAAGTTTAAGTCGCCATTAAGCTGCCCAGCTTGCAATAACACCTTCCTCCCAAACCAACACACCACCATGTCTGCGTTCTACCCCCTGCTTGCAGCTGTTCTGACCTCTACCGCCCTGGCTTCGCCAAAGTGCACAATGGTTGCGCCCGAGCACTGGATGCCGCAGACGAAATTCCAGGAAAAGCTGAGGCAGGATGGGTATCAGGTCCGTAAATTCAAAACGACATCCCATTGCTATGCGATCTATGGCCACGATAAAGCAGGCAAAAAAGTGAAAGTGTATTTCAACCCCGTAAATGGTTCGGTCGTAAAGACCAAGGTAGCGCATTGATATGACGGTTGTTTCCTCCGGCTCCCCTGTTATTCAGCCAAATCCTTTGCAGCGCAGGTGGTTTCAACATCGCCCCAGCCTGAGCGTGGAAATGCTAACCGCGCTGGCATGTTTCTTCTTTCTGACTGCCTGCAATACCTTGTTCTGGCAGGCCGCCATGGATGGTCGAGATATCACCAGCCTGGCGTCATGGGGATTCGCTTGCGCTGTTGGTATATCGTTAGGTGCCATTCACCTTGCGATTCTGCTGTTGTTCATGAACCGTTGGACCGTAAAACCCTTGCTGGGCTTACTGTTCGTGGTTACCGGATTCACCACCTATTACATGCAGCGCTACCATGTGTATCTCGATACCAGCATGGTCCGTAACGTGCTGCGTACCGATGTCAAAGAAGCCCGCGACTTGATGACCTGGAGCCTGCTACCCCATTTGCTGGTTTACACCGGGTTACCCTTGCTGGTACTGACACGCGTCACGATCAAAACCCGCCCCTGGCGGCGTACGTTGCTGATACGGGCAGGATGGATTCTTGTCGCATTAGTGATTGCCGTGGGTGCGATGCTGGCAGTATTCCAGGACTTCTCGTCATTGATGCGCAATCAAAAAACAGTTCGCCACCTCATTACCCCGGGTAATTACCTCGTTTCACTGGGCCGGGTATTGGCAAGCGATATGAAAGGTGCAAGCAAGCCGATTCAACCAATAGGCACCGATGCAAAGCTCGCCGCCAGCTGGCAACAGCGCAGCAAGCCGACGGTACTGGTGCTTGTGGTGGGCGAAACCGCCCGCGCCATGAACTGGGGTCTGAATGGCTATAGCCGCCAGACCACGCCGGAATTGGCCAAGCTTGATGTCATCAACTTCCCCAATGTGCAATCGTGTGGCAGCAATACCGAGGTTTCCGTTCCCTGCATGTTCTCACCATTTGGTCGCCGAAATTACGATGAAGACGCCATCAAGCAGCATGAATCCGTACTGCATGTGCTGAACCGTGCCGGCCATAAAGTGCTATGGCGCGATAATCAATCGGGGTGCAAAGGGGTTTGCAATGGTTTGGAAACCGAGAGCACCAGCAACGAAACCGATGCTGCTCTTTGCCAGAATGGCAGCTGCTTGGACGAGATCATGCTCAAAGGCTTGCAGGAACGCATAACCCGCGAGTCTGGCAACATCGTGGTCGTCATGCATCAGCTGGGTAATCATGGTCCTGCGTATTACAAGCGCTATCCGGCTGCGATGCGCCGCTTCACGCCGACCTGCGATACTTCCGATCTCGGTAAATGCTCGGTCGAAGCTGTACGCAACAGCTACGACAATGCGCTCTTGTATACCGACCATTTCCTGGCGGAGACGATCAAGCTACTGGCAAAACAGACCAGCCATGACGCAGCCATGATTTACGTCTCGGACCATGGCGAGTCGCTAGGCGAGAATGGCATCTTCCTGCATGGACTGCCCTACTCCATCGCGCCCAAAGAACAGACTTCCGTCCCGATGGTGATGTGGACCTCTCCAGGCTATGCCAACAGTTTCGGGCTCGACACCCAGTGCATGCAGACGCAACGGACCAGCCCCCTGAGCCACGACAACCTGTTCCATACCATGCTGGGTATGCTGGACGTGAATACCAACATATATGACCGCAACTATGATTTTGTTGCGGCGTGCCGGAGGCCGGCTTTAAGCAAATAAGGCAGGTACCCTTTCTTAATACTGAGTCTGCTCGGTGGCAAGAAAGGGCCGATGCGCTCATTGCAACCAGCACCATTCGCCAGTCAAACAGGTTGAAGATGCGGTGGGTCGATATAATCCGCTCCCGCTTCCCATCCTTGCGACCATGCAAAAACCTTTTATCCATCTGTCCGACCTTGACCGTACCGGTACCTGGATCAAATACCGCAATGGCCTGTGCGACAGCTGTATGGCAACCTGTTGCACCATGCCAGTGGAAGTGAAGCTCGGTGACTTGGTGCGTATGGGTTTGGTCGACGTATTCGAAGTGGAACACATACCCGCCAAGGATATTGCCAAACGCTTGACCAAAGCGAAGATAGTTACCCAGTTCAATTTCAAGCAAAGCATTTTCACACTTGCCCGGCGCGCCAATGGCGATTGCACTTATTTGGATGCCGGTACACGTCGTTGTACGATCTACGACAAGCGTCCCAATACTTGCCGCAATCATCCGCGTATTGGCCCGAGGCCGGATTTCTGCGCCTATCGCACCAAATAAACCCATCTACCCCAATACTTGCCCACCTATGACAGAAGTTGAAGCATCCCTGCTGCATTGGACAGAAACTGGTAAGGCATATAGCGCATTGTGGCGCTCTCAAAGCGGAGCAACCCCGCCCAAACGCGTACGTCTGGCTGACGATACGCTCAAAGCCGATACTGCCTACCGGCTGGCTTGCGAAGGTACTGCATTGCTATGGCAGGGGGACTACCACAACGCACGTCAACTGCTGCAAGCAATGGCGCGGCGTATCGACCGCACACCACGAAAAGCAGGGGCGACGCCGATTGAGTCTTTCCATTTGCATCGGCAGGCGCAAGCCCAGCGTGCACGCACTTTAAGTATGCTGCTTGTACCCTTGGATGCCGATTACTGCATTCCTTTGCGCCGCGCGCCGGAAGTTAGCGCAGCCTGCAAAGCAGTGTACGGCGCTGCCGCACAGAACTCGGTCGTCTCGTTACGGGAACTGCAGGGCTTGATTGGTGCCCATGAGTGGTACAAGAAGGGAGTGGAAGTCCCCGTGCTGGGCGAACGTATCCATCCCCATCATGGGGTGTTCTCGCCATTACGTGGCGAATATGTCGACCTGGTAGCCAGCGCACCGCTACCCTCTCTTGAACTGGGCTTCGATATCGGTACCGGTACAGGTGTATTGTCCGCAGTATTGGCCAAACGTGGCATCAAACACATCATCGCAACTGATCAGGACCCGCGTGCACTGGCGTGTGCCAGCGAAAACCTGCAGCGCCTGGGTTATGCTGGCCAAGTCGAGTTATTACAAACCGACCTCTTCCCGACAGGGCGCGCACCGCTAATTGTCTGTAATCCACCCTGGGTGCCAGCACGGCCTAGTTCGCCAATTGAATACGCCGTTTACGACCCAGAGAACCAGATGTTGCTGGGGTTTCTGAATGGCCTGGCTGCTCACTTAACGCCAAACGGCGAAGGTTGGCTGATACTTTCAGACTTGGCCGAACACCTTGGTCTGCGTACAAGAACATTCCTGCTCGACGCCATAGACAAAGCCGGTTTAAGTGTATTGGAACGGCACGACATCCGCCCCCGCCATCCTCGCGCATCTGACCATACCGATGTTTTGCACCAAGCACGGGCTGCGGAAGTCACATCGCTCTGGCGACTAGGTCTACCGCACAATTCATAAATGAATAAAGGGCCGGAAATACCGGCCCTTTATTTCACGGCGCGCAAAACGCCAAACAAGTAGACGAACTGACTACTAATTAAAAGCTGGCTTTCGTGGCAGGAAACAGGCTGTCACCATACCAACGATGGATACCGCAACAACATAGTACGCCGGCGCAAGCGGTGTCGACTTGGCCAAGAACCCCACCAGAATCGGCGTCAAGCCGCCAAAAATGGCATATGCGACGTTGTAGGAGAATGACAAGCCGGTGAAACGTACCTTGGCTGGAAACGCATGCACCATCACATAAGGTATCGCCCCGGAAATACCCACACTGAAACCCGCCAGTGCGTACAACGGCAGTAGCCATTCCGGGTGTGCGGCAAGATTGGCATACAGCAACCAGCTGCAAAGCCCGAGGAAGAATGCCCCCACGAACATGGTTCGGGCAGCACCAAACCGGTCTGCAATAAAACCCACCAGGATATTACCCAGCACCAGGCAAATCACCGCAGCACTGTTGGCGTTCAAAGTTGTGACTGCATCAAAGCCAAAGCTCTTTTGCAGCATGGATGGCGTCAGCAAAATCATCACCACCAGCGCAGCTGACATCAACCAGGTCAGCAACATTGAATGCAGCACTCCGGTGCGATGTTCCCGTAACACGGTCTTCAATGGCAGTTCGGCCGCCAGGGTCTTCTTCTGCTTCATTTCAGCGAAGACGGGGGTCTCTTCCAGATAGCGCCGCAAAAACATGGAACAAATGCCAAACACACCACCCAACAGGAAAGGAATACGCCAGCCGTAGCTATACAGTTCCTCCTGCGTAAACAGCGTATTGGCAAGCGTAGCGATAAACGAGCCTAGCAGGATGCCAATGGACAATCCTGCAGTCAGCGTGCCGCAGGCAAAACCAATGCGCCTACCGGGCACGTGTTCAGAGACAAACACCCACGCGCCAGGTACCTCTCCCCCCACTGCCGCACCCTGCATGATGCGCAAAGCCAACAACATCAGTGGTGCAGCAAGGCCGATGCTGGCGTATGTGGGCAAAAGACCCATCAGCAAAGTGGGTACCGACATCATCAGAATGCTCAAGGCGAACATCCGCTTACGGCCTAATAGATCACCAAAGTGCGCCATCACAATGCCACCCAAGGGGCGGACCAGATAGCCGGCAGCAAAAATGCCAAACGTCTGCAGTTGACGTAACCAATCCGGAATTTCCGGTGGGAAGAACAGCTGGCCCAGCACTGTAGCGAAGAATACAAAGATGACGAAGTCGTAGAACTCCAATGAACCGCCTAAGGCAGCCAGAGAGAGGGTTTTGTAATCGCTGGCGCCCAAAGGACGCGGCGCTGCAGTAACTGCGGCTATAGCTGCTGTTTGCATGGGGAGCTCTGTGTAGGTGGATACTAGGGACGCGAAGCGTTGCACTCAGGTACCGGCATTGAAATCACCTCGGCTTAAGAGCCTGTTCAAAGTCTGCTGCGCTTTAGCAATTACGGCGTTGAAAACAGCCCCGGAATGCTCGTTTACCACTTGTAAACTCCGCTTCCTCGGCTGTTTCCGCCTTGTCTTGCTCTCGCTCGCGAGACGTTGAACAGGCTCCAAGAGACATTGCAATGCTGACTCATGGCACAACTTAATTTAGTAGTGGATGCCTGTACTTCGCTGAACCTGTCGAGAGTAGCAAAATCCGGTGGAAGCAAAGCCTAGGGACATCCGCAATACAAGACTTGCTCAGGCTGAGTACAACAGGTATTCGAGTAATTTGATAAGGCAAAGCGGTTTTACTGCGCAGCTGTGATTAAGTCTGAACTTCTGCATATACACGACTCGAAACTCTCGCCTACACCATACGCCGGGTATCCCGGCTGAATTCCTGAACAAGAAAATCCACGAATACCCGAGCAGCGGGCAGCAAACCCCGCCTATGTGGATAGACCGCTTGCAGGTTGGCAACCGGCATCGTCCAGTCTGGTAACAATCGAACCAAGGTACCCGCAGCCAGTTCGTCCTGACAATTGGGTATCGGTAACATCGTCACCCCCAGACCACGTAAGGCTGCCAATTTACGGATGCCAAAGTCTTCTATCGCCAGACGCGGCTCCAATGCGACATCTTCAGTACGACCATCCGGGCCAGTCAGCACCCAATGTACTTTGCGATCCGGCTCAATTGCGCCCAATGCGGGTAGCTTTGCCAAATCGGCTGGTTCGCTGATCTTTACCTCAGCGCGCAAGCTGGCGGCCATAACCAGCACGCCCTCCGCAGGCAACAAGCGTCTGGATACAAGAGCCGGGTCCTCATCATTAGGGCTGCGCACCCGAAGCGCCACATCAATGCCTTCCTCCAGCATGTCCACTCGGCGGTTGGTCATGATCACTTCCAGGCGTACTTCCGGATAGGCCGCGAGGAATGCGGGAATCATATCAGCCACGATGTCCTGCAATAGTGACACCGGGCAGGACACCCTTAACCTGCCACGCGGTACAACGCTGAGCATGGCTACTGCTTCATCTGCCGCCTCAGCCGCCTGCAGCATCACTAAACATTGCTGGTAGTAGAGCTCACCTACTTCAGTCAGCGCCAGCTTGCGGGTAGTACGCTGCAGCAGCCGCACACCAAGCCGACTTTCCAACCCAGCAATTCGCCGCGACAACCGTGACTTCGGTATGCCGAGCGCTCTTCCCGCTGCGGCAAAACCTCCAGCATCCACCACCTGCGCGAAATAGTGCAGGTCATTCAGGTCTTGCATCTTGTTGTCCCATTAATAGAACGATCCATTGCATTTTAGCTATCTATTCAATGATTAACACCATGCATAGTATTCAATCCAAGCAAGTCGCCAGCTTGGCGACACGAACCGGAGAACATCATGAAACTCGTCCATATTGATTCCAGCATCCTTGGTGACGCTTCTTCCTCACGCCAACTCACGCTAGATGTCGCCAATGCCTGGCGGGCCAACCAACCCGATGTAGTCATCAGCTATCGTGATCTGGCTGGTGATGCAGTGGGACAACTGACTGGTTTTACCCTTGGCGCCAACGGCACACCTGCAGAATTGCGCAATGCTGCACAGGCCCACGAAGCCGCATTGTCGGAAAGCGTACTTAACGAATTTCTGGCTGCCGATGCCCTAATCATTGGCGCACCGATGTACAACTTCTCCATCCCCAGCCAGTTGAAGGCCTGGATAGACAGAGTCACTGTCGCAGGAAAGACATTCCGTTATGGCGCCAATGGCCCAGAAGGCCTGGTGGGTGGCAAGAAGGTCGTAATCGTCTCCACCGCAGGCGGTATGCATGCCAACCAACCGACTGCAGCTGCGCATGATGATTACTTGAAGTTTGTGTTGGGCTTTGTGGGCATTACTGACATCACTGTGATTCATGCACACGGGTTAAACATGGGGCCTCAAGCACGCGAAGCGGCTTTCATCAGTGCTCGCAAACAGATTGACGCATTGTTTGAGACAGTCAACGCCTAAAGGATTGTTCACCGTTTTACTGTTTCAAGAACTTTCTTAGAACTTGTTTACGATCTGTCACTTGCAGCTGTCAGCAGGGTGCAGAACAGCACAGAAACTGGGATGTACATTGGTACGTGAGGATTTTGAGCTGCACATATGCCCTGGTTACAGCTGTGCAGTAAGCTCGTAAACAGGTTCTTAGATAAGAGGAAAAGACCTGTTCTTTTGGGTTCCAAGTCTAAGATTTTAAAGTAGAGAGTAATGTTTATGCACCAGTCCATTCTGGCTGTGACGCTGTACATCTTCGGGGGAATGACGCCAGGAGACTACCTTGAAAAGAGCGTTGATGTATTCGACTTTGCAACAGGGAAAATTCATAAAACGGCGGACATGCCATCAAAGCGTTATGGTGTTCGTCCAGTCACGGTAGGCTCAAAAATCTATGTGATTGGCGGTCACAATGGTGATGCTTCTCTCGATGAAGTTCTCATCCTTGATACGAAGAAGGACAAATGGTCGGTTGGCCCGTCTACCAATGTCACACGTGATGCTCCTGGAACGATTCTAGTCAACGATAAGATCTATGCCGTTGGCGGTGGTATTGAGTGGGATAAACCCTTGGACACGGTCGAATTCCTTGATCTTAAAAAGAACAAGTGGTTCATGAGTGAGCACAAACTTCATGCAAAACGCTTCGCACCAGGTCTTGTACAGTTAGGCGATTATCTTTACGTCGTGGGCGGTTACGATGGTATTAATGCTTTGTCCTCAGTAGAGAAGATGAGCCTGAAAACAGGTGAGTGGTCTAATGCAACAGCTATGAGCCTTGCCCGTTGGAATATGGCCGTGGCGGTGGTTGACGGAAAGATCTACGCCATTGGGGGCAACGACCTCAAGTCCTCTGAGGTTTACGACCCTGCTACAGATAAGTGGTCGATACTTCCCGACATGAGTCAGATTCGTAAAGGGGCAACGGCGCAAACGTACAAAGGACATATCTACGTTTTCGGTGGCAGCGGCAATGACGGGAAAGCGCTCGATTCGATAGAGACATTTGACTTGAAGAAGAACCAATGGACAATTTTGGCTGAGAAGCTGACCGTTGGACGTGAGCATGCAGGCAGTGCTTTTCTTCCTACGCCATAATGTCTTGCCCTATGTAGAGGTTGCACGTAAAGCCTGCAACTCGGGGAATTACTGAGGGAACAAGCAAAGTTGGCGCATCAAATAACACATCCGTCTTGATTGCCAATTTATCCTTCGGTAATCCCCCCGGAAAATAGGGGTGTGCAGAAGTAGAATTTTCTCGGATAGAGGGAGTTCTACAAAATGAAGAAATCGAGATTTTCGGACAGCCAAATCATCACCGTGCTTAAGGAGGCAGAGGC
>NZ_JBQXDJ010000054.1:0-27614 GCF_052601015.1 Chitinimonas violaceus
TCTCGAACAGGACAGTGAAACGACACCGCGCCGATGATAGTGCGGATCTCCCGTGTGAAAGTAGGTCACTGCCAGGCGCCTTATAGTGAAGCCCCGGTCTCAACAGAGATCGGGGCTTTTGCTTTGCGGGTTTTAGAGATAGAAGAGGCTTTGGGTAAAGCTGAAGAAGCGTGGTTTAATTCCCGAGTTGGAATTTGTTCTGAGAGAGACTACCTGATGGCCTTGTATGAATTGCCTTTGTTTGAAAGCAAGCTATGTTCACCGGAACTACTGGCTGAGCGAATTGCTTCTATGAAACACCCATTGGTATTTACCAATGGGTGTTTTGACATTCTGCACCGTGGTCATGTGACTTATTTGGCGCAAGCCAGAGCGCTCGGTGCTGCCATGGTGGTTGCCATAAATACAGATGCATCTGTAAAGCGCTTAGGCAAAGGTGATGATCGCCCGATTAACTCGACAGAGAATCGAGCTGCCGTATTGGCCTCGTTGGAGTCAGTTGATTTTGTTACCTGGTTTGATGCAGATACACCGCATGAACTGATCATGACCATACGGCCTGAGATCTTGGTTAAGGGTGGTGATTGGTCACCAGAGAACATTGTAGGAAGTAAGGAAGTCTTGAGTTGGGGAGGGCAGGTTCACTCAATCCCATTTCGGTTTAATACTTCGACAACTGCAACGTTGCACAAGATTCGTTCAGCAGGTTGAGAACTATGCCAACGAATCCACGTACTACGCCGCTTTATGACTTTCTGGAAGAATTCCAGCGGGCAGGGTTGATTGAACCACATCTGGGAAAGCAGCTACTGATTCTGCTAGGTAGTGCCGTATTGGCCTGGGTGCTAAGTCGGTTTTTCCGACCGAAGTTACGTAAGGCCGGTGAGGCGAGCTGGCGTTTTGGTTCAGAAGGCGTTTCGCGTTTACTCTTTCCGCTTCTGTTTTGGCTCAGTGTCGAGTTAGCAGCATTAATTTGGCGCGAGGGGCATAGTGTCACGCTGTTGCGTTTGGCGACCAGCCTGCTGTCGACATTGGTACTTGTCCGTGCCGCGGTCTATTTGCTACGGGAAGTTTTTGCGCAGGTAGTATGGGTACGCCGTGCTATTCCCTGGGTAGCAGGAATATTATGGATTGGCTTTGCCTTGCATATTACTGGACTGCTCCCAGAAATTCAGGCAGGGCTGGATGAAGTCAGTTTTGCGATAGGTAAGCAACGTATTTCTGTGTTGATGATCTTGCGCGGACTGTTGTCCGTAATTATCACGATGCTATTTGCGTTGTGGCTTGGGCGTCTATTTGAACAACGGATGATGGGTGCGCAGTCGATTAACCTCAGTCTGCGCGTGGTGATTACGAAAGTCATTCGCACCCTATTGGTCATTGTTGGTGTGATGATTGCTTTGTCCTTGGTGGGCATTGATCTGACGGTACTGTCTGTATTTGGTGGCGCACTTGGGGTTGGGTTGGGTTTTGGTTTGCAAAAGATCGCCAGCAACTATGTTTCTGGCTTCATTATTTTGCTTGATGGCTCTATCCGGATTGGTGACTTGGTGAATATCGATAATCGTCAGGGAACGATTACTGCCATTACTTCGCGGTATGTATTGTTGAAGTTGGGCGATGGTACTGAGGCGATTATTCCTAATGAGACGTTGATCACCAATACAGTCTTGAATTTATCCCATTCAGATCAATTATTAAGAGTAGTACTGCCAGTACAGGTGGCCTATGACACTGACCTGGACCAAGCTATTGCTTTATTAACTGATACAACGCATGACGAGACCCGTATCCTTACAGAGCCTAGTCCTCAGGTATTTGTAAAAGGTTTTGGTGAAAGCGGTATCGATTTGGAACTTGCTTTTTGGATTGTGGATCCGGGACTAGGTACTGCTGCCTTACGCTCGCAGCTCAATATCAAGATCTGGAAATCCTTTGCGCAGCACGGCATAGAAATCCCGTACCCTCGTCGTGATCTTCATTTAATTACTCCTGCGGGAATGTCGATGAGTCTTGATGCCGATCAGAGTTCGAGCGCGCGCTAGGTGATTGTTCCAGCGTAGAATTCGCGGCACTACCTTTCTGCACACAAGGAATTTCTATGCTTTCGTGGCTAAATGGTCTGATTGATTTGCCTTGGTGGGGTTATATCGTTGTGGCGTTGGGTTTGACGCACATTACCATCGCTTCCGTAACCATCTTCTTACACCGTCATCAGGCACATCGGGCACTTGATCTACACCCGATTCCCAGCCACTTTTTTCGATTCTGGCTTTGGTTGACCACAGGCATGGTCACTAAAGAATGGGCATCGATCCACCGTAAGCATCATGCCAAGTGTGAAACGCCGGAAGATCCGCATAGCCCTCAGATATTTGGTATCAAGAAAGTATTCTTTGAGGGGGCGGAGCTTTATCGGACCGAGTCGAAGAATAAAGAAACCATGGAGAAATATGGTCACGGCACACCTGATGATTGGCTTGAACGTCATATCTATACCAAGCGCAGTGTATGGGGTGTGACGCTTATGGCTGTGTTGAATCTGCTCTTGTTTGGTGTGAATGGTATCTGGATATGGGCTGTGCAGATGGTTTGGATTCCGTTGACTGCTGCGGGCATTATCAATGGAATTGGTCATTATTGGGGTTATCGTAATTTCGAGAATGAAGATGCTTCAACCAATATTGTGCCTTGGGGTATTTTGATTGGTGGCGAGGAGTTGCATAACAATCACCATACATTTGGTACGTCCGCCAAGTTGTCGAATAAATGGTTCGAATTTGATATCGGCTGGATGTATATCCGGATATTGGAAATAATGGGCTTGGCCAAGGTGCGTCGCGTAGCGCCGTCTGTACGAGTGGTAGCGCCCAAACCTTTGGCAGATCTTGATACCCTACAAGCAATCATTGCCAATCGTTATGAGATTGCGGCGGCGTATGCCCGCCAGTTCAAAGAGACGGTATCTGCAGAGGTGGAAGTATTGCGTGAGCGCATGCCTAATCTGTCCAGTACAGGGATGAACCCGCATAGTGCCATGAAGCGCTGGTTGAAACAGGACCGTAAAGATACGCCGCAACATGAGCAGGCCAGTTTGGATGCATTGTTGGCAGAGTCCAAGACCTTGGACACAATTTATCGTATGCGCCAGGAACTGACTGTGTTGTGGGAACGCTCTTCTTACTCCAAGGAGCAGTTACTTAAGCAACTGCAGGATTGGTGTATACGGGCAGAGGCGAGTGGCATAGAAGCGCTACGTGATTTCTCCTTGCGTCTACGTGGCATAGCACTGGCATAATTGCTGTTAAGTCAGCCGGGGCGGCCTTGAGCCGCCCTTTGTTTTTGTTTTTTTAGGAAATGTCATGTCTATTCAGCGCTATCACGTCGGCCCGCGCCTGTCCGAGATCGTCGTCCACAACAACACGGTCTATCTTGCAGGCCAAGTGGCGGATGTCACGTTGAATGCAGATGCTCAGGCACAAACTGAAGAAATACTGGCGATGATCGACCGTCTGCTTGGCGAAGTAGGCAGTGATAAAGCGAAGATACTAACTGCGCAAATCTGGCTGGCAGATATGGCGGATTACGACGCCATGAACAGGGCTTGGACAGCCTGGGTACCGCAAGGCCATACTCCGGCACGAGCCACTGTGGAGTCCCGTTTGGCAGCGCCGGAATATAAGGTTGAGATCAAGGTTATCGCTGCACTGTAAGAGTCTACTCAAAATTTACTGTGAGTCGGCAATACTGCGTTACAAGTCCCCGGAATACTCGCTTACTCCTTACGAACTCCGGTGCATAGTAACACCAACCCGCCTGAAGAGTCGCTAACAAAACCCAACGAAGCGATTCTGGCTAGGCGCGCAAGCGTAGACAATACCGTAGGTACGGCAAGCTTGCGCAACAACGCCAGAAGGGTTTTGTTAGCGGATCTAAGTACCAATTAAGATAGCGATGAGACCCCTATTGCCATCAAGCAGTAGGAGTTTGGTTTTTGGCCGCAACTATGGTCGCCAACTACTATGTAATGTCTTCCCGTCGAACTCTGCCTATGGAAACTTCATCTTTTATTTCAGCCACGGTCTTATTGATTCTGGTGACCGATCCGTTAGGAAATATTCCTTTATTTGTTGGTCTCTTAAAGCAGGTTGATGCAGCTAAACGCCGGCGCATCATTATTCGAGAGGTCTTCCTTGCCTTTCTGATCCTGTTGTTCTTCCTGTTGTTTGGGAGTCGGGTATTGGAAGTGATGCACCTTACTGAAACATCGCTGGGTATTGCTGGTGGGGTGATTCTTTTTCTGATTGCATTGAAGATGATCTTTCCTCATCCAGAAGGTGCATTTGCCCATCAAGTCAAAGGTGAGCCCTTTCTTGTGCCTTTGGCAATTCCATTTATTGCTGGTCCATCAGCGATTGCCACTGTACTGCTGTTGGTATCGCGTGAGCCGGACAGAATGTGGGAGTGGATTGGCGCCCTGACTGTGGCCATGTTGGTGTCTGCGGTTGTGCTGGGTTTTGCGGAACGGATCGCAGCGTTTCTTGGCGAACAGGTCACGATGGCATTTGAGCGGTTGATGGGATTGATACTGACGGCGATTTCCATCGAAATGCTGCTGGCTGGGATTGAAAAGTTTCTTCGCAAGCTCAACGCCGGCGCATCGGTATAATTCTGGCTTTGTTTTCCCTTTGCAGGAGTCAGAAGCGATGAGTCTCGATGAAATGAAGCGTGCTGCGGCACGTGCTGCGATTGCTTTTATTCCCGACAATTCGGTAGTCGGGGTGGGGACTGGCTCTACTGCCAATCATTTCATTGATGCGTTGGCTGAGATCAAAGGTCGGATTGATGGCGCAGTGGCCAGTTCAGAAGCTTCTGCCGCCCGCTTGAAAGCAAATGGTATTACGGTCTATGACATGAACGCAGTGGATCGTATCCCTGTCTACGTCGATGGTGCGGATGAGATCAATCGCCATTTGCAAGCGATCAAAGGTGGTGGCGCTGCGCTAACTCGCGAAAAAATTGTCGCTGCAGTTGCTGAACAATTTATCTGTATCGCCGATGAGACCAAGCTGGTTGATGTACTCGGGACATTTCCCCTGCCTGTTGAGGTGATCCCAATGGCGCGGAGCCATGTAGCCCGGGAATTGGTACTGTTGGGCGGTCGGCCCGTCTACCGCGAGGGTGTGCTTACTGATAATGGGAACGTGATTATCGATGTACACGGACTGCAGATTGCTGAACCGGGCAAATTGGAAGGCGAGATCAACCAGATTGTTGGTGTAGTCACGAATGGCTTGTTTGCACGCCGCCGGGCAGACGTGCTGCTGTTGGGTACAGCCACTGGCGTGCAGACCTATCGCTGATACGTTGTCACGGAAATTTCTTTTGGCTGGCGGTGCTCGGCATGTCAGAGTGTGCCTCGGTGTCATTCTGATGACCTCTGAACCTGTTTACAATCTTGTCCCCACTGCTGCCTATGACAGATCGTGAACAGGTAACCAGCTCAAATTTAGGGATCAAGCCATGTCGGAACATATTTCCAAACAATTCGATGCAGAACTCGAAATGGCCCGTGCCAAGATACTGGCGATGGCCGGCTTGGTAGAAGAGCAGTTCGGTGATGCGATGGCAGCGCTGGAAGGTGGCGATCTTGCGTTGATCGACAAGGTGATTGAAACCGAGAACCGCGTAAATGCCATGCATGTCGAAATAGACGACGATGTCATGCATATCATCGCCCGCCGTCAGCCTGCAGCCAGTGATCTGCGCATGGTGTTGACTGTGAACAAGGTTGTGAATGATCTGGAGCGTATTGGCGACAAAGCATGCAAGATTGCTCGCCGTACCAAGCAGATTTATGGCGAAGGCCGGGTAAGCGTGCCGCGTATGTCTGACCTGACCTATCAGTCAAACATTGCTTTAAGTATGTTGCGCACTGCCTTGGATGGATTTGCCAGGTTGGACCCGAGCGTAGCGGGAACTGTCGCGCGTGAAGACATCAAGCTCGATGAAGAATTCAAGGCGATTCAGCGTCAACTGATCACTTACATGATGGAAGACCCGCGCACTATCAGCCTGGCGCTGGAGATTATCGAAATCGCAAAAGCCATAGAACGGGTTGGGGACCACGCCAAGAATATTGCCGAGTACGTAGTCTATCTGGTCAAAGGTATTGATGTTAGACATAGCCCGGTTGAAGAGATTGAAAAGCAAGCCCGCTGAATTGATTTTGTGTCGTAAACAGGCCCCTTGTCGGATGGGGGGCTTGTATTTTCCTCCCCTGCTTCAGACAATCCGGCCATCGTTCCTGCCGGTTTCGTAGAAATGACCCCTCCCCATACCATCGCTGCTGTTGACCTTGGGTCCAATAGCTTTCGTTTGCAGGTTGCCCGGGTGGTGGATGACCAGGTGTACCCGCTTGATGCGCTGAAGGATACCGTCCGTTTTGCCGCAGCGCTGGATACACGTGGCAATCTGGATAATAAGGGGCAGGCTCGTGCCTTGGCAGCCTTGGCGCGTTTTGGTGAACGATTGAGAGGGATGCCCCCAGAACATGTCCGGGTTGTGGCGACAAGTACGCTTCGGGTGGCAAAGAATTCAGCGGACTTCCTGCCCCGTGCCGAAGCGGCGCTTGGATTTCCTATTGAAGTGATTGCAGGTCGGGAAGAGGCGCGGCTGATTTATATCGGTGCTGCCCATTCGTTACCGGCAGGGCGTGAGAAGCGGCTGGTTGTCGATATTGGTGGCGGCAGTACGGAGTTTATTGTTGGCCAGCAGTTCAAGCCGATGAAGACGGAAAGCCTGCTGATGGGGTGTGTCAGCTACAGCCTGAAATTCTTCCCCGCCGGCAAGATAACCAAACAAGCTCTGCGAGATGCAGAGCTCGCAGCCCGCAGTGAGCTGCAGGCGATTGTTCACGAGTTCAACCACAAACATTGGCAACAGGCTATCGGTACATCGGGTACGGCGCGTTCCCTAGGTGACATCTTGGAATTAAATGGCTTAAGTAGTGGCGGGCTCACTGTAGCAGGCATGGAGAAGCTACGTGAACTCATGCTTAAGGCAGGGCATATCGATGCGGTACAACTCAATGGGTTGCGGGCTGACCGCCGCCCTGTGTTGCCTGGTGGTTTTGCGATTATGTCCGCAGTTTTTGCAGAACTTGGTGTCGAGAAAATGTCTATCACCTTAGGCGCATTAAGAGACGGTGTGCTCTATGACTTAGTTGGCCGGCAACATCAGCGCGATTTGCGTGAGGTAACGGTTACACAGTTCAAGCGTCGGTACCATGTGGATTTAGCGCAGCAGGAACGGGTAGCCAAACTGGCGGAAGCTTTTTACCAGAAGCTCGCAGCCAGTATGGAGATCGACCCTGATGCGGACTTGAATATCCTGCTTTGGGCTGCGCGGTTACATGAGATAGGTCTGTCGATATCCCATTCCAGTTATCACAAGCATTCTGCATATATCCTCCAGCATGCTGATATGCCGGGCTTTTCGAGTCAGGAACAAGCCCGGGTTGCCTTATTGGTGCTAGGCCATAAGGGGGGGCTGAAGAAATTGGGCGCCTTGACCAAGGACCGTTGGGCACGGGTGTTGGCTCTGCGGCTGGCAGTATTGTGTAGCCGTAGCCGTACTGATCGCGAAACACCGCCTATTAGTCTGACGGTCAATCGGAATGGCTTTGGTTTGGATGCGCCCAGTGAATGGCTGCAGGCGAACCCATTGACCCATACTGCGCTGTTGCAGGAAGCCGAAGAGTGGCGTGAGGCCGGTCATTTGTTGGCACTATCAGCAAATTTCCAGCATTGGGGCGCGTGAAGTGGGCAAAAAGCGGCGCTTGCTGTCGAAGTTGGCAGCTCAAGCGAATATGGCATCTGGTTCATTGGGCGATACAGGTAACCCAGCTGGAGAAACTCTTGCAACGTTGATGGAATACGGACCTGGCGAGCAAGACCTGCGCGAGACCGTATTTACATCGTTGGAGCACGGTCGGAACTTCACGCCGACGTTTCCCGCCCTATGGTTGAATGTCCACGGCCTAAGCAACGTGGAACTTCTGCTGGAGGTAGGGCGCCGTTTTGGGCTGCACCCGTTGACGTTGGAAGATATTCTCAATACCAATCAGCGGACCAAAGTCGAAGCTTACGAAAACTATCTATATATCGTTGCCAAGCTCGGTCGTTTCGATACGGAAAACAGTTGCGTTGTTGGTGAGCAGATATCCATCATATTGGGCCGAGGGTGGGTGCTGACCTTTCAAGAACACCCTAGCGGCACTTTCAATCAGATTCGTGAGCAGCTGCGCAAGGGGGCTGGCCAAGTACGTAAGCTGGGTGCGGACTATCTGGTGTACGCCCTGCTAGACAAGATAGTTGATCGCTACTTTGGTGTGCTAGAGGCTTTGGGCGAGCAGGTTGAAAGCTTGGAGGATGAGGTAGGGGAGGGTGCGCATGTCGGGGTTTTGCAGCGGATTCATGCATTGCGGCGCGAAATGCTTTATCTACGTCGGGCGCTGTGGCCTATGCGGGAAGTGCTGAATTCACTGCAGCGAGATGACAGTGATTACTTCTGCTCTGAAACCCAGATCTACTTACGTGATGTGTACGATCACGCTGTTCATTTGATCGAAGCGCAGGAAATGCTGCGTGACCTGGTGGGTGGTTTAACGGACTTTTATATGTCCAACCAGGGTAATCGGTTAAATCGAGAGATGAGGATGTTGACGGTCATTGCCACCATCTTCATGCCGTTGACCTTTATTGTGGGGGTGTATGGCATGAACTTCGATTTCATGCCTGAACTGCATTGGCAGTACGGTTACTTCCTGGTTTGGGGGATTATGGGGCTCATTGCTGGTGGGATGGGCTTCGTATTTTGGCGGCGTCGTTGGTTGTAAGAACCCGTTTACGGTCTTGCTGTACGGCTGTGATCTGGGTATGGGCTGCTTGAAAGTCCCCGCAAGGGGGGGCGTCGAACTGCTACGGTGCTCCGAACCAAGAAGTTCGCAGTCTCATGTACTCAAATACATTCCGGTTTCTGCGCTTCATCCTGCTGACAGCTGCTCGTGACAGATCACAAACAAGTTTTAAAACATCTTTTAGATGGCGCTACGTAGCCGTAGTGGGGGCCTGAGCTGTATTTCATCCCCACTAACGGCTGCTTTGAGCTACCCGTAAAACTCTAGAAAAGCATATCTTTTACTTCATCTTCAATCGGGTCTGTATTGCCGGTACTTGCATTATCCAGACCCAATTCAGGATTGGTCTGTGGGAACTCGGCATAGAAGTATTCATCGCGTAGACCACGAGATGTTTCTGTAGGCACCACAATTACGCCATCCGGCATAGATTTGGTCCGTTCTGGAACATCCTTAAGCACTTGGCCGATGTACTCGATCCAGATAGGCAATGCTGCTGCCCCACCAGTTTCTGAGCCGCCTAGAGACTTGGGTTGGTCGAATCCCACCCAGCTTACAGCGACCAGATCGGGGGTATAACCAGCAAACCAAGCATCATGGGTATCATTGGTCGTACCGGTTTTTCCTGCCAGGTCGTTACGGTTCAATACGGAAGCCTTGGCGGCAGTACCAAAGCGAGTTACATCACGCATGATGCTGGTCATGATGAAGGCATTTCTCGCATCCAATGTACGTTCGGCATTTTCACCTGCGTGAACAGGTTGTGTACGTGCAATGACCTGACCTTTGGCATCTGTTACGTGATCGATGAAGTAAGAAGGTACACGGTAGCCGGAATTGGCAAAGACGCTATACCCTTCAGCCATTTGCAACGGAGTGACCATACCCGCTCCCAGCGCCATTGTCAGATAAGCGGGGTGGTTTTTAGCCTCAAAGCCAAACTTGCTGATATATGCTTGTGCATAGTTGGGTGTGATGGACTGGAGAATACGAATCGAAACGAGATTTTTTGATTTAGTCAGGGCATCCCGTAACGTCATCATACCCATGAACTTGCCATCGAAATTCTTAGGCTCCCAGCGCTGTCCACCTATCGAAGCGGGATCAATAATCAATGGGGCATCGTTGATTTGAGTGGCTGGCGTAAATCCACGTTCTATTCCAGCAGAATAGATGAACGGCTTGAATGTGGAGCCGGGTTGACGCCAGGCCTGAGTGACGTGATTAAATTTGTTTCTATTGAAATCAAATCCACCCACTAAAGCTTTGATAGCGCCATCGTTGGGATCCATAGCCACCATGGCTACTTCTACATCTGGAAGCTGCACGACCTGCCATTCTTCTTTTACTTGTTGCAGACGAATGATCGCGCCTACTCTAATTCTTTGTGTAGGCGCTAACTTATTATTAAGTGCTCGGCTGGCAAATTGCAGTCCTTTGGCGGTAACCGTTACAGTTCCTTGCGAAGGTAAATATGCATCGATTGTATTATTTGAAACACGGGTTACTATTGCGGGAAATAGGCTAGGAATAGGAGGAAGTTCAGAAAGTTTTTCATCCAACCTTTCGCGCTGCATGCTATCCGAGTTGTTTAATTCAATAAAACCTTCCGGGCCTCTATACCCATGGCGCCGGTCATAAGCCAATATGCCATTGCGTGCTGACTGATAGGCAGCTGTTTGATGATTTGCTAACAGTGTGGTGTAGATTTGAAAGCCTTGCGTATACGCAGCATCTTTATATTTGTCGACAGCAAATTGTCTAGCCATCTCTGCAACATATTCAGCCGGAACACTAAAACTTTCACTCTTTCTAACTACAGTTAAAGGCTCAGTCTTTGCACTATCAAATTGAGCTTCATCAATCATCTGCAATTCGCGCATTCTGCGCAAAACATATTGCTGACGTAACTTAGCTCGTTTGGGATTGACTATAGGATTGTAGCTGGATGGCGCTTTCGGCAATCCTGCTAGCATTGCCATTTCTGCAATGCTCAGACTTGGCAGTGATTTTCCATAATATGCTTGTGCAGCTGCAGAGAACCCATAGGCCCTTTGCCCAAGATAGATCTGGTTTATATAAATTTCCAGAATTTTGTCTTTCGACAAACTATGCTCTATCTTGAACGACAAGAGCGCTTCGTTAAACTTGCGAGAAAAAGTTTTCTCACTAGAAAGAAAGAAGTTTCGCGCGACTTGCATTGTGATCGTACTTGCTCCAGATTGAGCATGACCTGAAGCAAGATTTGATAAAGCCGCACGGGCTACACCAATGTAATCAACGCCACCATGACTGTAAAAGCGCTCATCTTCTGCTGCAAGAATCGCCTGTTTCATCAGGAGAGGCACTTTTTCGATTGGTACGAAATCTCGTCGTTCTTCACCAAATTCGCCGATTTGTACACCATCGGCAGTAAAGATACGCAAGGGTATTTTTGGTTTGTAGTCAGTGAGTGTCTCGAGTGATGGCAAGCGTGGGTAGGTAAAAACTAATGTGAGGGTAATCGCACCAACAAGGGCGACGATCAGAGCACAAACCAAGCAGGCTATGAGCACTAGCCAACGTTGCATCATGATAAATAAGTCTTTCTAAGTTTGACGTTTGCATTCTAACGCGTTGTTAGGTAAACAAGGGTTTAGAATAAATGCATAAATCGGCTTTACACTGTAAAGGTGGGCTGCTAGGATTTAACGTGAAATTTTTGAAACAACCCCTGCTAACCTAAATTTTAAAAGGGAAATTCAAGTTGAATCTCGATTTCCTAAAGCCAAAGGCGCCACCCATGATCGGGGTGGACATTAGTACCTCGGCTGTTAAGCTAGTTGAGCTTTCAGAGGCCGGGAAACATCTCACGGTTGAGCGTTATGTCATTGAGCCTTTACCAAAAGATGCTGTCAGCGATGGAAACATCGCGAATCTAGATGCCGTGTCTGAAGCGGTCAAGCGAGCTTGGCGTGTCATGGGTACCCGGGTTAAAGGTGTCGCATTGGCATTGCCTGCAGCTGCAGTAATTACAAAGAAGATTACTGTTCCCGCTGGACAGACTGAGAATGAATTGGAACAGCAAGTAGAGACTGAAGCTAACCAATACATTCCTTTTGCCTTAGATGAAGTTAATTTAGATTTTCAAGTTCTTGGCCCTTCTGCGGCAACACCGGACGAAGTTGAGATTCTGATCGCCGCATCGCGAAAAGAGAAAGTTGAAGATCGAGTGGCTGCTGTAGAAGCTGCTGGATTAAAAGCGATGGTCATGGATGTTGAGTCCTTTGCGACCCAGGCTGCCTATGAGTTGATTGAGCGACAACTTCCTAGCAATGGCAGGGGACAGACGGTTGTTATCGCAGATATTGGTGCTGCAATGATGCATATCAATGTACTGCGAGACGGTCAACAGGTTTATTCCCGTGAGCAGGCATTTGGTGGGAATCAATTGACCCACGATATACAGCGAAAGTTCAGCCTTTCGCCAGAAGAAGCGGAAGCGGCTAAGCGTAATGGAGGGCTGCCGGACAATTATGAACCGGAGGTATTGCAACCCTTCATGGATTCGTTGGCAACAGAAATTTCCCGTGCCTTGCAATTCTTTTTTACATCGACACAATATAACAGTGTTGACCATATCTTGCTTGCTGGTGGATGTAGTGTGATACCAGGGTTGGATGAGGTGGTGGCGAGCAGGACTCAGGTTAGTACGATGATTGCTAACCCCTTCCTTAATATGAGTCAGTCCTCGCGCATAAAAACGCGTCAATTGCTATTAGATGCGCCTTCGCTTTTAATAGCTTGTGGTTTGGCAATGCGGAGGTTTGATTCATGATAAGAATAAATCTGTTGCCTCACCGTGAGCAAAAACGGAAGGCTCGTTTAGCTCGGTTTGCGGTGCTGGCAGGTATCTCTGCGGGTATAGGTATAGCGATTGTTGCCTTTGGGTATATAGCGTTAGCTGCACAAATTGCCCAGCAGGGTGAGCGTAATGCCTTTCTTGAAGAAGAAAATGCAAAGCTCGACAAGCAAATAGCTGAAATTGAAACGCTCAAGAAAGAGCGTCAAATGTTGTTGGATCGGAAAAAGGTTGTTGAGCGCTTGCAGTCGAATCGTAGTGAGGCTGTTCAGATACTTGATCAATTAACGAGACAAACGCCAGAAGGCATATATTTATCCGAGATCAAGCAGGAAAACAATCTGATTACCCTGACTGGATATGCGCAATCTAGTGCGCGGGTATCGACGTTGATGCGTAGTTTGAATGATTCCCCAGTCTTTGAGCAGCCTAATTTGATTGATATCACAGCAGATGCTAAAACGGGACAGCGGCTTAATATGTTTAGGTTGACTGTGCTTGTTACCCGAGAGGCAGATGAGGATCCAGCTGCCAAGGCGAAAAAGGGAACGCAGCAATGAATATCGATGAATTACGAAGTCTCGATCCCAAGGATATTGCCAATTGGCCGGCTTCATTACAGGTGGGTGCTCTGGTAGCATTAATCGCTTTGATTGTGGCTGCAGGATATTTCCTGATTCTGGCTGATCAAAATACAGAATTAGAACAGGGGCGCGCTAAAGAAGAAGAGTTGAAGCAAGCTTATTTGGAAAGAAAAGCCAAAGCGATAAATCTGGATGCGTATAGGCAACAGTTGGCGGAGATCCAGGAGTCGTTTGGTGCATTGCTCAAGCAATTACCAAGTAAAGCAGAGATGGAAACGCTCATTACTGAGATCAATCAATCTGGTGTAGGTCGCGGCTTGCAATTTGAGCTTTTCAAACCAGCTGCGGCGGAGACTAAAACTGCTGAATTTGCCCAGCGGCCCATAGAAATAAAACTTAATGGCACCTATCACGACTTAGCGGCATTTGCCAGTGATGTTTCTCAGTTGTCCAGAATCGTCACCTTAGGAAATATGCAAATTGTACTTCCTGCCCAGGGCGGTGGGGGATCGTTGTCAATGCAAGCCGTCGCCAGTACTTATCGTGCTCTGGATGCGGAAGAAGCAATCGAAATTCGGAAGGCCGAAGCTGCGGCCAAGAAGAATAAGGGCTGACGAGTATCCATCATGTTCAAGAAAATCTTTATATTGATTCCAGTGCTCTTCCTTACGGCATGTATGGGGGAGGAGTTTGGTGATCTAAAGGCTTGGATGGATCAGAGTAGTGCAGGGTTAAAGGGACATATTGACCCTTTGCCAGAAGTTAAGCCTTATGAGCCATTTATTTACGCTGCTTTTGATCTTGTTGATCCGTTTAACAGGAGCAAGATGGAGGTCGCAAAGAAGTCGGGTGGTCTATTGGCACCCAATTTGAATCGACCGCGTGAGACTTTAGAAGCGTATGACCTGGAAAAGCTTCGGATGGTGGGAACTCTCCAGCGGGGTAAGGAAATTAATGCCTTGATTAAGGCACCAGATGGAAATCTTTACCGTATAAAGCTGGGCGGTTATATGGGGCAGAACTTTGGTATGGTGACTGCAATTTCTGAATCAGAGATTTCTCTGAAAGAGATTGTTGAAGATAGTGGTGGGGACTGGGTGGAACGCACTAGCGTGCTGAACCTGGAAGAAACGGAGCAGAAGAAATGAATAAGCGGTCTTGGTTTGGTTGGCTGAAAAATTCTGTATTTCTGCTACTTGCCGGTACTGTTCTTGCCGAGGAGCCGAACGCAATTAAATCGGTTGAGGTGCGCTCAGACTCTGTTGAGCGACAGGAAGTCATACTGATGATGCAACGGCCTGTTAAGGTGCCGGCAAGTTTTGTCGTTAATACGCCACCGCGATTGGCGTTTGATTTCGTCAATACGGTTAATGAAACAGGTAAATCCAGCTTTCCTGTGGCTGGTGCCAATCTCAAGGGTGTGAGTCTGGCGGAGTCCGGTGGCCGTACTCGTGTTGTGCTTGGTTTGGTAAGGCCTGCGGCTTATGAGACGCGTGTGGATGGGAACAGGATTGTTCTCAGCTTAAATGCTACCGATGCACAAGCAGCCGCTGCTTCTTCTACGCAATTCTCTTCTGCGCAGAATAAAGGCAGAGAGTCAATCCGCGATATGGATTTCAGGAGAGGCAAAGCAGGCGAGGGGAGAATCATTATCGATTTGTCCAGTCCAACAGTTGGTATCGACCTTCGGCAACAAGGCAAGACACTTGTGCTTGAATTTGCGAAAACGGCGCTGCCACGGCAATTTGAGCGCCGAATGGATGTGACAGATTTCGGAACGCCAGTCCAGACGATTGACAGCTATGCTCAAGGTGAGACTGTCAAAATGGTGGTAGAGCCAAAGGGTACTTGGGAGTATTCCGCTTATCAAACAGATACCCGTTTTGTGGTTGAAGTAAAGAATGTGGATGAGCAGGCAAAGAAATTAGCTCAGCTTGATAAGCCAGCGTACAAGGGCGAAAAGCTGTCACTTAACTTCCAGAATGTTGAGGTTCGTACGGTTTTGCAGGTAATTGCTGAATTTACGGGTAAGAACATTATTACTAGCGATACGGTGAACGGTAATCTGACCCTTCGGTTAAAAGATGTTCCCTGGGATCAGGCATTGGATTTGATTTTACAGAGTAAGGGCTTGGATAAACGTGACAATGGGAATGTCACGTGGGTAGCTCCTCGTGAAGAGATTGCTTCACGTGAAAAGCTTGCTCTGGAAGCTAAAGCCCAAATTGCGGATATAGAGCCATTACGAACTGAATCGTTTCAATTAAATTACCTGAAAGCAGAAGATATTCGGGCGATGCTCACATCCGATAAGCAATCATTCCTCAGTAAGCGAGGTAGCGCTATTGTTGAAGCGCGTAATAATGTACTGCTAGTGAGTGATATTCCGTCTAAGTTGGATGAAATTCGAGCATTGCTTATTCGTTCAGATGTAGCTGCGCGGCAGGTCATGATTGAAGCTAGGGTAGTTATTGCGAATGATAGCTTTAGCCGTGATCTTGGGGTTAAATTGAATATTCGCGGCGATAGAACGCTGGGTAGCAAAAACCGTGTAATGTTTGGCCATACCCTTGAAGATGGGATTTCTATGGCAAATTCAGGCGATATTACAGGCACGATAAATGGTAATGCTGTGTCTTTGCCTGCAACAAACGGTACTACTGGAGGTACACCAGGCAAGATCAGTATGACTTTGCTGAATCGCAGTGTTGGTGCATTGTTGGGCTTAGAGTTGCAGGCATTGGAAGCGAGTGGCAACGGACGGACAGTATCTAGCCCAAGAATAGTAACGGGTGATCAACAAAAAGCTACAATCAAGCAGGGTAATCGATTTTATGTGACCAAAGACTCAGGTAATAACGGGACCACGCTTGAAGAGAAAGAAGCAGTTCTGCAGCTGGATGTAACCCCGCGGATTACACCTGATGGTCGGGTATTTATGGAGTTGAAAATTATTAAGGATGCAATTAAAACGGCAGGTGCTTCGCCAGTAATCGATACAAGCAGTGTAGAGACCAAGGTATTGATTGGGAATGGAGATACTGCTGTTATTGGCGGCATTTATGAACTTGAAGATACTGATGGGCAATCGAAGGTACCTTTGCTAGGTGATATTCCCGTGCTTGGCCATTTATTTAAAAGTAATAACAAGCGAAACACGAAGAAAGAACTGCTGATTTTTATTACCCCGCGTATCTTGGATGATGCATTGACTCTGCGCTGAACAGGCTGTATTCCGCTACAATGCCCGGCATGAATTTGCCGGGCAATTTTTTTCTAGTTGGCTTGATGGGCGCAGGGAAGACGACAGTCGGGCGTGCGTTGGCGCGTTTGACGAACAAAGTCTTCTATGACAGTGACCATGAGATCGAGTCGCGAACAGGTGTTCGCATCCCACACATCTTCGAAGTCGAAGGTGAGGTTGGATTTCGCCAGCGTGAAGTGGAAGTCATCAGCGAGCTAACCGCTTTACATGAGGTGGTGTTGGCAACTGGTGGCGGTGCCATTTTGAACCCGGAAAACCGACGCTGTTTGGCTAATAGCGGGTTTGTAATTTATCTACGTGCGTCGCCGGATGAGTTGTACCAACGCACTCGTCTGGACAAGAACCGTCCTTTACTACAGACAGCAGACCCCAGGGCTCGGCTACATGCACTGTATGCCGAACGGGACCCCTTATATCGGGAGATCGCTGATCTGGTTGTCGATACCAGCCGGCAAAGTGTCAATCAGCTGGCCCTTCACATCTTGAATGATCTGCAAAGTAAATATGCTGACCGTACCCGTTGAGCTAGATCATGCTCCGTATCAGATTTTGATTGCCAGAGGCTTGCTGAAAGACATAACGCCGCTAATTAAGGTGCTGTCTCAACCCAGGGTTGCGATTGTTACTAATGTGACGGTTGCGGCACTATATCTTGATGAGTTTCGGCGTGTCTTGGAACAGGCAGGAGTAAATACCTTACCCATTGTGTTGCCTGACGGAGAGCAATACAAAAATTGGGAAACACTGAATCTGATTCTCGATGCATTGCTTGAACATCGTTGTGAGCGTAAGACTACGCTGATTGCGCTCGGTGGTGGTGTAGTTGGTGACATGACAGGGTTTGCCGCAGCTATCTACCAGCGTGGTATGCCGTTTATACAGGTGCCAACCACGCTGCTGGCGCAGGTGGATTCTTCTGTAGGTGGCAAGACGGCAATCAATCATCCGCTAGGTAAGAACATGATTGGCGCTTTCTACCAACCCCGATTGGTTCTTGCTGATCTTGATACCTTATTGACGTTACCTGAGCGTGAATACGCTGCGGGTTTGGCGGAAGTGATCAAGTACGGCTTGATTGATGACTTGCTATTTCTGCGATGGCTTGAAGCCAATATTGGGGCATTGATGCAGCGGGACCTTGATGTCGTTGCTTATGCGGTTAAAAGATCGTGCCGTAATAAAGCGAGGATTGTGGCTGCTGACGAACGGGAAGAAGGGGTACGTGCCTTACTCAATCTTGGTCATACCTTTGGCCACGCGATCGAGGCTGGTCTTGGCTATGGGAAGTGGCTTCATGGAGAGGCAATTGCTGCAGGCATGGTGTTAGCTGCAGAGGCTTCCCGTCATCTGGGTTGGCTTGATAGTGGAGATGTTGAAAGACTGAAAGCTCTGTTGGCCAACGCTCGTTTGCCTGTTGATGCACCCACCCTGGGCTATGAGCGTTGGATGGCGTTAATGGCGCAGGACAAAAAAGTGCTGGATGGAAAGATACGGTTTGTGTTGATGCGTAGTCTTGGCAAGGCCGAACTAGGTTATCTGGCTGAACCTCAGTTGCGGCCCATTTTGCCGTAGTAGTGTCATCGTTGCCTAAAATTAAAGAACCGGCGTGAAAATCACGCCGGTTCTTTAGTTTTGTACGTCTTGTGTTCGGTTCTGTGGGCGTTGCCGTGGAACAGGGTTCAGAAACCGTGCCAGCTCAGACAATGCGTGTTCATAAACACCACGCTTGAACTCGATGACGGCTTCCAATGGGGCCCAGTAATCATTCCAACGCCATGCATCGAATTCCGGATGATGTGAAGCACGTAGCGACACATCACATTCACGGCCTACCAAACGCAAAAGAAACCAGATTTGCTTTTGCCCTTTGTAGGTACCACGCCACTCCCGCCTAACCCAATGGGTGGGCACATCGTATCGTAACCAGTCACGTGTGCGCCCCAGGATGCGTACATGCTCGGGCTTTAATCCTGTTTCCTCCATCAGTTCCCGATACATCGCTTGTTCGGGGGTTTCACCTGATTTGATGCCTCCTTGCGGGAATTGCCAGGAGTGTTCGCGAACTCGCTTGCCCCAAAAAACCTGGTTTTTGTCGTTGCAGATAATGATGCCAACGTTGGGGCGATAACCGTCTCGATCGAGCATGGGTATCACCGTATAAATCGTTAAATTGCAGTGATTTTTTCACATTGGCCCGGTGATGGAAAGCGCGGCCGATTAGTGTTGGTTTAGAACCTGTTTATGCTTTTGGCGTGAGCCACTGTTAACCAAGTAAAGCGTAACTCAGTACTTAAAATGTATTTAGAGTACATAGGGTTGCGCAGCAAGCGCTTCAGCAGGTGTCTAGATTACTAAGCGACGATCGTTATGCTCATTCATACGAGTCAGGTCGGTCACGAACTCGCTGAATTCCAGGGGAAAGTGGGCTTCCAGTACGCTGGCTCGTTCTTTTAGGCTGCTCCAGCTGGGATTGTGGCTACCACGTTTGAAGCAGATTGCTGTGATATTGCCGCGCTGACGGGCGGGTAAACAAAGCACCTGCCCATCAAATGCACGCGTAAGTCGATCCACATACACTTGGAAGCGGGGGTCGGACCCCCACAGGTTGACGAGCAGGCTGCCATCGGTGGTAAGCCGGTTACGGCAGTTACCAAAGAAGTCTTCGGTGGAAAGGCTTTCGGCAATACCTGTTGGACCAAAGGCATCCAGCATGATGACATCTACGGGGTTCACCATATCTGCAATGTATGTGGCGCCATCTCCGATAACGACCTGTAAGCGCTCATCATCCTGTGGCAGACAAAACATGCTGCGGGCCACATGCACTACCTGGGGCAGCAGTTCCACTGCGACAATGGAAGTGTCCTGCATGTAGTGATGTACGAACTTGGGAATTGATCCCCCACCCAGGCCGATAACAACCATGCTATTGGGTACGTCGCGAAACAGCAAAAAGCTGAACATGCAGCGGCTGTAACCTAGCACAAGCTCTATGGGATCACGTACCCGCATGGAACTCTGAATGGCTTCCGAGCCTAAATGCAACGAACGAATACCATCTTTTTCGCTGACATCGACAACAACATCATCGTGAAGCGACTTATGTACACGGCGACCAAAACGCATCAGTGGCACCCTCCAGTACGCTCACGGCTATCAAGGATACTTACGCTGGCAAATGGATGATCTGGTGATAAGGTGGGTAGTTCCGGTGTGTCGAAGGCCGTATCGCCATCGACATAGGGGGCGTCTTGGGTTTGCAGGCCGACAAAGTTGAATTGCTTGGGGTCGGCCAGATGAGATGGCACAACGTTTTGCAAGGACCGAAACATGGTTTCCAGCCGACCGGGGAAGCGTTTATCCCAATCCTTGAGCATTTGACCGACCACCTCACGCTGCAGATTAGGCTGTGAACCGCACAGATTGCAGGGAATGATGGGAAATTGACGTAAGCTGGCGTAGCGTTCGATGTCCTTTTCACGGCAATAGGCAAGTGGGCGGATCACCATATGCTTGCCGTCATCACTGACCAATTTGGGGGGCATAGCCTTTAGTCGGCCGCCATGGAACATGTTGAGGAACAAGGTTTCTAGAATGTCGTCACGGTGGTGGCCGAGCGCAATCTTCGTACAGTTCAGCTCGTCGGCTACTCGGTACAGAATGCCGCGGCGCAAGCGCGAACACAGGCCACACGTGGTTTTACCATCTTCAATCACACGTTTGACGATGGAGTACGTGTCTTCTTCGATGATCCGGTATTCCACACCCAGCGCTTGCAAATACTCAGGGAGCACATGCTCAGGAAAGCCGGGTTGTTTCTGGTCCAGGTTGACTGCCACCAATTGGAAATCAATTGGTGCACTTCTTTGCAGGCTGAGCAGAATGTCCAGCATCGTATAGCTGTCCTTGCCGCCGGACATGCATACCATGATGCGGTCACCCTGTTCGATCATGCCGAAGTCGTTAATGGCATCACCAACGGCATGCCGTAGACGCTTGGCAAGCTTATCGAAGTTGTACTTGGTTTTTTGCTCGTCGGCTGCGAGCGGTGTTTCAGTTGTTGCGGCGTCCATATGGCCACCCAGAAAATCGGAAAGGGCGTGATTTTACAGGGTTTTTTGTCGAAGGCGGCAGACTCTTACTAGAACCTGTTTACAGATCTGTCACGAGCAGCCGTCAGCAGGGTGAAGCGCAGCGCAGAAACCGGAATGTACTGTTGTACATGAGGCTGCGAACTTCTTGGTGCGAAGCACCGTAGCAGTTCGGCGTCCCCCTTGCGGGGGCTTTCGAGCAGCAGATAAGCCCTTATCACCGCTGCGCAGTAAGAACCTGTCTAAAGTCTGCTGTGCGTCAGCAATACGGCGTTGAAAACACCCTCGGAATGCTCATTTACCACTTGTAAACTCCGCTTTCTCGGCTGTTTTCGCCTTGTCTTGCTCTAGCTCGCGAGACTTTAGACAGGTTCTAAGATCGTAAACAGGTTTTCAGAGATAAATGCTACGGCCACCATCTACATTGATGACCTGCCCGGTAATGTAGGGTGCATCCTGTATCAAGAACAAGATGGTACGCGCCAGGTCATCGGGTTCTCCGACTTTTTTCAGTGGGATGGAGCTGGTGATTCGTTGACGAGCCAGTTCATCGAATGCTGACTCCTCATCTGGCCAGATATTGGCACCAGGGGCGATAGCATTGACTCGCACATCTGGCGCCAACTCGCGGGCAAGCGACCGGGTCATGGCGACAAGGCCGGCTTTGGCGATGTTATAAACCACGTGATTTTTCATGGGTCGCTCAGCATGGATATCGGCAATGCTGATGATGCAGCCCTGGGTCTTCTTCAATTCGGGGGCGGCGGCCTGTGCTAGAAACAGCGGTGCTTTCAGATTGCTGCCTATGAGATCCTGCCAATTGTGCTCGTCAATCTCACCAATCAGGGTAGGGAAGAAACTCGACGCGTTGTTAACAACTGCATCCAGTCGGCCGAACTGAGAAAGGGTCTGTTGAACCAGAATGGGCAGGCCAGCGATATTCAATAAGTCTGCCTGGCTGATGGCGACAGAATTCGGGCGCTGCAGGTTGAGTTCTGCCGCCAGTGAACGGGCTTCTGCCAGCGAACTTCGATAGTGCAGCATCACATTGGCGCCTGCGCCATGAAGTTTGCGTACGATGGCAGCGCCGACTCTTTTAGCACCGCCGGTAACCAATACCACTTTGCCCTGCATATCCCTGCCTCGTTAAACTGGTCGGTCTGGTAAACGAACTGAAAATTGAATCTAACACATGAACCAACTGCCCGCTCCTGATGCTGACCAGCTAGCTGCCAGCCAAGCGCTAACTGAACTGATTCGTAATGAGATAGGCCGGGCTGGCGGCTGGCTCTCTTTTGCGGATTACATGCGCTTGGCACTATATGCGCCGGGTTTGGGCTATTACAGCGGTGGCAGCCGAAAGTTTGGCGAGGCGGGAGATTTTGTGACAGCGCCGGAGCTGTCTCCACTATTTGCGCAATCGCTGGCGCGCCCGGTAGCTCAGGTCTTGTCAGCAGTTTCCGGGGCAGTATTGGAGGTCGGAGCGGGCACCGGCAAGTTGGCGGCAGATTTGTTAGCAGCTTTACGTCACATGAATGCTTTGCCGGAGCACTACTACATTTTGGAATTGTCGGCTGAGTTGGCTGAGCGTCAGCGTGCCACTTTAGCGGTCGTAGTGCCCGATCTGCTCGATCGGGTGTATTGGCTAACGACCTTGCCGAAAGATTTCATCGGTTGCGTAATCGGGAACGAAGTACTCGATGCCATGCCATGTGTGGCTTTGGAGAGGGGGGAGGGCGGTTGGTTACAGCGTGGCGTGGTATGGCGGGATGGGTTTGATTGGGAAGCTCGACCGCTGAATGATAGTGCTGGCTGCGAGTCACTAATGGGATTGTCGTTGCCAGTCGGTTATCAGACAGAGGTCCAGCACGAAGCCCAGGCATTCATGGCTAGTTTGGCCGCAGTAGTAAGCCGTGGTGCAGTTATCCTGCCCGACTATGGATTCGTGGCTGGCGAGTACTATCACCCACAACGCCATATGGGTACGTTGATTTGCCATTATCGTCATCACAGTCACGATGATCCGTTCCACTTGCCTGGTTTGGAAGACATCACCACCCATGTGGATTTTTCTGCAATTTACCGGGCAGCTACCCAGGCTGGGTGGCAATTGGAAGGTTTTACATCTCAAGCTTCATTTCTGTTGGATGCGGGTGTGCTGGATGCGTTGGCAAGCCTAGAAGCAAGCAGTGCAGCGTATTTGAAAGCGACCACAGCCTTGAACAAACTGATGAGCCCCGCAGAAATGGGCGAGCTGTTTAAGGTGATCGCTTTTTCCAAAGGAATGGTATTGCCGGAGATGATGGAAGGGTTCCGGCGGGACGATCGGTCGGGGGGATTGTAGGGAATTTTCCGCTTGCCCGACCGCAGGTTTGGCGAAAAGTTAGGGTTAGGGGCTTGACGAAGCGTGCCTCCGTCTAGATAATCGCGCCCTCTTCGATGGCTATGTAGCTCAGCTGGTTAGAGCACAGCACTCATAATGCTGGGGTCACTGGTTCAAGTCCAGTCATAGCCACCAGGTTTCAAAAGCCCGTTGCCTACTAGGCGACAGGCTTTTTCCTTATGCGTGTTCGCCGTAGGGTGGGTAACATAAGCGCTTGATTTGATGGTGCTAACAGCGCACCGGGGTGAGTGATCGTGAGCAAGAAAGTCTTTATCAAAACCTTTGGCTGCCAGATGAACGAGTATGACTCGGACAAGATGGCCGACGTCCTGCATGCCAGCGAAGGTCTGAGCAAGACCGACAATGTCGAAGAAGCGGATGTGATTCTCTTCAACACCTGTTCTGTGCGTGAAAAGGCGCAGGAGAAGGTGTTCTCCGACCTTGGGCGCATCAAGCACCTCAAGCAGCAAAATCCCAATCTGGTGATTGGTGTAGGCGGTTGTGTCGCATCGCAAGAGGGCGAAGCCATCGTTAAGCGCGCGCCCTATGTGGACGTCGTGTTTGGTCCGCAAACCCTGCACCGGCTGCCTGAGTTGATCGCCAAGAAGCGCAGCAGTGGCGAATCCCAGGTGGATATCTCCTTCCCTGAAATCGAAAAATTCGATCATCTTCCCCCAGCCCGGATTGAAGGCGCGTCGGCTTTTGTTTCCATCATGGAAGGGTGCTCCAAGTTCTGTTCCTTCTGCGTGGTGCCTTATACCCGTGGCCAGGAAGTAAGCCGCCCGTTTGAAGATGTATTGGTGGAAGTTGCCGACCTGGCGCAACAGGGGGTCAAGGAAGTCACCTTACTGGGCCAGAACGTGAATGCTTACCTGGGTAAGATGGAAGATGGCGAAATTGCCGACTTCGCGTTGCTGCTTGAATACGTGCACGAGATTCCAGGTATCGAGCGGATTCGCTACACCACTAGCCATCCCAAGGAAATGACGCAGCGCCTGATCGATTGCTACCGTACTTTGCCTAAGTTGGTTTCGCATCTGCACCTGCCAGTACAGGCTGGGGCAGATCGTACCTTGGTGAATATGAAGCGCGGTTATACGACGCTGGAGTTCAAGGCCATCGTACGCAAGCTGCGTGATGCCCGGCCTGATCTGTGCATTTCATCGGACTTCATTGTCGGCTTTCCGGGCGAGAGCGAAGAAGACTTCGAGCGTACGATGAAGCTGATTGACGATGTGCGTTTCGATGCCAGTTTCAGTTTTGTCTACAGCCGTCGCCCTGGTACTCCTGCAGCGGAGTTGCATGATGAGGTTGCGGAGGATGTGAAGCTCAAGCGTTTGCAGCGCTTGCAAAAGCGTATCGACGAGCTGGCCGATGAAGTCAACCTGGGTATGGTGGGTACTGTGCAGCGCGTATTGGTGGAGAAAATTTCGCGCAAGAACGAGAACGAATTGGCAGGCCGTACGGACAATAACCGGATCGTGAACTTTGTTGGCAATCCTCGTTTGATCAACCAGTTTGTTGAAGTCCTCATTACCGAAACCGCCACGCATAGCCTGCGTGGCGAGATTGTTACCAAGGAAACCATTGCCGCATGAGTATCCGCCACGCTACCCGGGAACTGCATTTTTCGCCTGTTGATAATGGCCGCTTGGCTAATCTGTGCGGTGCGCTGGATGAAAACCTGCGTCAGCTCGAAACGGGATTGGAAGTCGATATCGTCAGGCGTGGCGAGCACTTCAGTATTTCGGGGCGGGTCGCTCAGACCAAGTTGGCGGCAGAGCTGCTGGAACGCTTCTATAGCATTTCGCATCGGCCTGTCGATGTGGAAGAGGTGCAGCTCAGTTTGATCGAGCTGCGCGTGTCTGAGAGCAGCCAGACCCTGACGCTGGGCGAGGGTGGTATGCCGGTGCTTAAGACCAAGCGTGCTGACCTGCGTGGTCGTACCCCGCGGCAGAATGATTATCTGAAGGCGATTCAGGAGCATGACATCACTTTCGGTATTGGCCCGGCCGGTACCGGCAAGACCTATCTGGCGGTTGCGAGCGCGGTGGATGCCCTGGAGCGCGACACGGTTAAGCGGTTGGTGCTGGTGCGGCCTGCCGTAGAGGCTGGTGAGCGGTTGGGTTTTCTGCCTGGTGATCTGGTACAGAAGGTTGACCCTTATCTGCGCCCACTGTACGACGCGCTGTATGACCTGATGGGGTTTGAAAGGGTCACCAAGCTATTCGAGCGCGGCATCATCGAAATTGCCCCTCTCGCTTTTATGCGTGGCCGTACCCTTAACCATGCGTTTGTGATTCTCGACGAAGCGCAGAACACCACGCCAGAACAGATGAAGATGTTTCTGACGCGGATCGGCTTTGGTTCCCGAGCTGTAATAACGGGCGATGTAACGCAGATTGACCTGGCCAAGCATCAGAAGTCCGGCCTTGTTGATGCGCAGCATGTTTTACAGAATGTACGTGGCATTGCGCTGCATTTTTTCCAGAACGACGACGTGGTGCGCCACCCCTTGGTGCAGAAGATCGTGGATGCCTACGATAAGCGCGACAAAGCCTTGAAAAAGGCTGAAGCTAATCAATAAGGATTCTACCAATGCGTAAATTCATCGCGGTCATTATGGGGTTGCTGGCAGCGCCAGTGCTGGCGATGGATGCCACTGCTACGGGTGAAATCAACCATCTGCTTGATTACTCAGCTCGTTCAGGTTGCCAGTTTGTACGTAATGGCGCGGTATACCCGGCCAAGGAAGCCACCGACCATCTACGCCTGAAGCTGAGCAAAGTGGGAGACCGGGTGAAGACGGCCGACGACTTTATCGAGCAGATTGCCAGCCAGAGCTATATGAGCGGCAAGCCTTATAGCGTGCGTTGTCCCGGTGCCAGTGAACAACCTACCAAGACGTGGTTGATGACGGAATTGCGCCGGTTGCGTACTGCAAAACCCTGAGAATGATATGAACCAAGCTGCTGCCATAACTGTATTCGCCATTGACGCCAAAGGGCGTGAGAAGTTGGTCAAAGCCGAGCAACTACGTCTGTTGCTGGCGGATGGATCGGAGTTGCACGTATTGCTCGATGCGCCTGACGGTGTGTTGATCGGTACCCCTGCTGAAGAGTCTGCACCTGCGCGTTTGCTGGTCCGGCCTGCCAGCGCCAACGCCATCAGTATTGCTGTAGAACGTGATGAGCAAGAGGGCGAGGCAGAGATGGTGCTGGGCGAGTTGGACTTGACCGTGCAATATGCCGACAAGCCCAAAGGTACGCCGAGTAAGAAGCTGATCCGTACATGGGTTGCAGCTGCGCTGGAAGCGGGGCTCGATGCGGCGATTACGGTACGTATCGTCGATGAGCCGGAAGGCCGTTCGCTGAATCAGGCGTTCCGGGCCAAGGACTATGCCACCAATGTGCTCAGCTTTGCCTTAAACGAAGGTGAAGCCATGCCGGGTATGGAAGGCATGGTCATGGGGGATTTGGTGGTGTGTGCCGAAGTGGTGCAGCGCGAAGCCTTCGAACAGGGCAAGAAGTTGGAGGCGCACTGGGCGCATCTCGTCGTGCATGGTGTACTACATCTGCAGGGCTATAACCACGAGGACGATGTTGAGGCAGAAGCCATGGAAGCGCTGGAGACAGCTATCCTGGCCAGCCTTGGCTATCCCGATCCGTATGCCAGTGAGAAGGGTGCACCTGACGCATGAGTAGGGTTCACGGTTGTGCAGTAAGATTGTGAACAGGTTCTAAGGGCGGGTTAAAACAAGATTCCTCATGTCGCGGTTGAAACTAGCATTTACCCTGATTGGTCTATTGATTGCAGGTTTGGCCATTCAACGATTGGTCGATCCACGGGCAGCCCGCCGGCAACGGTGGGCTGGCATGGTGGTGCTTCTGGTCGTCGGGGTGATGGCGTGGGTAATGTGGCATGGTGTAGATATCAATGTCCCTTGAGCCAGTTACCGCTTCCCCACTGATCGCAGGTATTCATCACGTGGCGATTATCGTGTCCGATTTGGCTGCGGCACGGCGTTTCTATGTGCAGGCATTAGGTGGCGAAGAGCTGGCAGCTCATTATCGGGCTGAGCGAGACTCGTGGAAGATGGATGTGCGTTTGCCCGATGGCACCCAGCTGGAGATTTTTACGTTTCCGCAGGTGCCAAAACGACCAAGCTTTCCAGAAGCGCGTGGCCTGCGTCATTTGGCGTTCCGTGTGGTGGATCTGGATGCGGTCGTTACCCGTCTTGGTGACTATGCGATCACGTGTGAACCGATCCGTGTGGATGAATTTACGGGTGCGCGTTTTACCTTTTGCAGCGACCCCGATGATTTGCCCATCGAATTTTATGAACTTTGCTAGGGTCTGTTGACGTTTCACATAGGTAGCCATAGAAACCCACAGGCCATGGAAACCATGCTTTCATAGTTCCGTTTCAGTTTGTCGAACCGGAACGCCACTGCACGGTAATGCTTCAGCCTCGCAAAGGCGTTCTCGACCAAATGCCGGTAGCGATACAACCACTTATCCAAATCGGCA
>NZ_JBQXDJ010000055.1:0-26480 GCF_052601015.1 Chitinimonas violaceus
GCGGTTTACGATCCACGCTTCCTTCCCACGCTCGGTCGCCCTCACGCAGTTGCGCTTCACTTCGTTCGCTGTGATCAACTTACGGCGGGACTTCCACCCGCAGGAGTGCGCCCATGCTGGGCGCACACAAAGCAATCGCCCCCGTACAGAGCACGAGGGCGAAAATTTGGTGCCCGGCACATCGGGCTCGACCGGACTGGAGCCACTCGCTTAGCTATATCAGCCTGCGAAGTGGGTATAGTTTGCCTGTGGTGTGTTACAAACTTTTTGCATATAAAAGTAAAACAATCATAGAATGATTTTATACTAATGAAATGTGAGGCAGTAAATATGATTTACTGACCTTGATGCCAGAGTATTTAATTGCTTGAATCAGCAATCAAGCATTCAATAAAGATTGATACCGCCATACAAGCACTATTCGCTTCTCTTTAAAATACAGTTAACTAAATATAAATGCAGCCATTATTATATTAAATAATACGGAAAGACTTCCACTTACTTAACAGTTATAATATGCTTAGCCCAGCTGGGCACTTCCCTATAATAAGCATGAAAACCCTCTGAAAAGCTAAGGAAATTAAACCCATTTTTCTCTGCGAGCCTCCTAAGGCTTTCCCTGGAAAACAAGCTGATATGCCCATTACGCGGAGAGGCATACCACCAGCTCAGCCTTTGGTTAGGAACGATATTTCCATCCGACAATAGTGTCGCAAAAAAAATGATTCCATCAGAAGAAATTAGCGATGTTAAGTCCGACATCAAATCTCGAACATTTGGAACATGCTCAAAAACTTCAAATGCAGTAATAAGATTAAATCTCCCCAATTGATCCAAGCCTACATTTTTATCAAAAAAAGGGTCAAACGATGTTGACCTCCAACCAGCATCTCTTAGTAATCTAGAAAGTAGGCCATTACCACCACCATAGTCCAAATGATTAATAGACCCTTCATTTCTTATGAAAGAGATAATATCTTTTGCATTTTCCCTCGGTCTCGAATCTAGACAACCTGGATCCACAACGACATACTCATCATTGTATATTTTTTCCTCAAACTCTCTTAATCCCCATTTCGCAATCTCCGGTGCAAAACAAAAGCCACAAGTATCACATCGTGCATAATAGATAGCTACCCCTGAAAACCGAAGAAATTTGCCAGATGGCTCAACACATGATTTGTTAAAATCAACCACATCTAACCAAGAGCAATCCCCATCACAAATTTGACAGAACAGGCTATCTAGCATTTCCTAACACGCCTTCAATCTAAGATACAGCTTTAAGGAATTCAGCGTTAGCCAGAGAACCTATCCCAAGATAACCCTAGACATAAACAACATATAAACAAGCAGTACAATGACAGAAACTAAATACAGTCACACTGCATAAAACAGGTCTAGTACACAACACTTACTGGTATACCCGGCCTCATCCAATTGTCTTGTGCAGACAACACCGGCACAAAATTATTCACCTGAGCAGATAATTCTGCCGGTATACAGAATACATTCACAGAAACTGTATTTCCGAAAACATTAGTTACATTATCTGCATAATTCTTATCATTAAACATTAATGGCAAATGCCACCATGCTGCATAACCTAATTCAAATATAAGACCTAGTAATGCCTCAGATTTCTGAATTCGATCATTCTCAACATAGAGTATTGGTCTACATCTACCAATTGTTTCGCGCGCCCCTTGCAATACAGAATATTCCATACCCTCTACGTCAATCTTTAAGAAATCTAAACGCTGCAGATTAAAGCTATCAAGAGTTCGAACAGTGACCTCCTCATAGCCAGCCTCAGCCTTTCCCTCTAATAAAGAAACTCCACCAATATTCACCTCCCCCTCAAGCAGATAGTTAGGTACTCGCATAATACTAGGCTCATAGCTGAGGCCACACTGATAAGCATCTACATTAAACTGTTCATTCAATGCAAGATTTGCACAAAGCATTTGATAAACACGTCGTTGGGGTTCAAAAGCTAAAACACGGCCTAGGTTTCCTACAGTCTCCGCAAAAAATAGTGTGTGAGTACCAATATTTGCACCAACTTCAACAACCACATCTCCTGCATACACAATTTCTCTAAATAGTGAGACCTCTGATTCCGAGAACTCTCCATACAAATCAAGTGACTTACCAACATATTGGTCATTAACAAAGTACCCCATTACACCGTGTCTGCATTCCCGTACTCTACGAAAATTTCCATCTAATAGTAGTTTGGCACTCACGTTAATTTCCTTTAAATCAAGAGACTAGCTAGCCTGAATATATTGAAGAAATACTTGTTCCAGGGAAAATAAGGACTTAACCTCGATAACTTGATGCCCTGCTTGTTGGAGCATATTTAAGAAGGGCCATAGAGCATTCGGCTCAACCTCACCATACCAATCATTACCGCTCTGCCGGCTCATCCCCTCAACAAATGCCTCTCCATAAGTACGTATAGCTAAGCGGCCGTTCATACCTAAAAGGGCCTCCCTAGACTGCACCGTACGTAATACCCCTTGATGGATTAAAGCATATTTGTCAGCCAAACGTTCAACATCATGTAATACATGTGAGGAAAAAAATAGTGTCCCGCCAGTACGATGGTACTCTTGCAAACAATCTACCGTTTCCTTACGTCCTACCGGATCCAATCCTGACAGTGGCTCATCCAATATTAAAAGACGGGGCTTGCATGCCAAAGCATGCGCCAAAGCCGTTCGTTGGACCATTCCTTTTGAGAACTGCCTAATTCGTTTAGTTGCTACATGATCAATACGAAAACGGGATAGCCACTCCAGACAATGCTTACGAACGTCAGGTACAACCACACGATGCATATGGACACCCATTTCCAATATTTCTAGCGGTGTAAGGTAGTCGTATAAGGACGGGTTCTCTGGCACATACGCTAATCCTTGACGTGCTCTAAAGTCATCAACCGAAAGTCCATGCAACTGCGCCAAACCCGCAGAAGGCTTGCTTACACCAACTAATATTTTGATTGTAGAACTCTTACCGGCTCCATTTTGACCAATAAAACCAAAGGCCTCACCCTCTGCAACTGAGAATGAAATACCATGTAATACTTGGCTAGATTTAAAACGACTATTACGATAATATTTTTCTATATTTTCCAAGAAAATAGCTTGACTCATCATGCACTTCACTTAGTTTTTGGAGATAATTGCATTGCAATCTGTGGTACCCCATTGGAATCTAAAACATAACCATCACCTAAAGGATCAGTTGGTATATTAGAAATGATTTTTTTCTCTACCAATTGAACCAGTTTATCTGGAGGATGCCCAAATTCGCGTTGATACTGCTTTGCTGCTGCTTGAAGAACCACTAAACCATCTAAGCGCGCAGCTCGTGCTGTAAGCAAACTTACGACTCTTGGATCATTACTGCTGCGGGCCATTGAAGCTATTACATTCCTCGCCTGCGCAGGTTCATAGCCGCGCTCAAACCAACGGGCCGCAATACTACGGAGACTCGAGCTATTACCACCAACAGATCGTTCTGCGGCTAAAGTCAAATCACGTGCACCACCAATAAAATCTCGATAAAAATAATACTTATTAAATCCACGAAAAAAAGGAGGAAGCGCATCCTTATCTCGGGCATTCGTAGCATAGTTAAGCACGGTTTGGGCAGCATCAACTTGTCTATTCCATGCAAGAATTGCCGCTGCAGTATAATAATTATCCTCATGACGAGGGTTCATTTGTGCAGCTGTAACCTGGACCTGTGCTAAGGTTTCGTATGTATTAGCCTCCAGATCATGAGTACCAACAGTAAGTGCACGAAATACGCCAATGTTAGCCGAAAGATAGCGATCTCCACATGCAAAGCCCAATTGAACTAAAGCAGGAATAGCAACTGACATTTCAGCCTCTCGCCTCGGCTGAGGATTACGTGTAAACCACATAACAGTAGTAGCGAATACCAACCAAGATATTACGATAATCACTACTCTATATATGTCTCCGCGCTTCATCATCAGTTCACTCCACCACACGTGGACCAGCAATAAGATGTAAAGCTTTCGCAACTCTTTCTATTACTTCTTGCCAATTGTTTAATTGATCTTGCCTAAACAAACGCATTGAAGAATACCAAAATGTATGATCTCCCATATCTTGCCAACGCCAGTCACAGTTCTTAGATAGGAGAAGCCAAACTGGTCGTCCCATTGCGGCAGCAAGATGGGCCAATGCAGTATCAACAGTAATCACAAGATCAATTTGGCTGAGTGCGTTTGCAGTATCCTCCCAATTAACTAACAAGGGTGCAATATTATGTAACTTTTCAGCAGCCCCTGGGACGAACAATACTTGATTAGATGCTTCATCTTTCTGCAAGTTACACCAATCTATGTTGGGTATATCTAATAGATTCGCTATTGCCTCAAATGAACAATCTCGCCTATGCGTATCACGATGATTTGGGTTACCAGACCAAACAATGCCCACCCTTAAATTATTCAACTTCTCTAATATTGAAAGTGCAGAATGCCCTTTTTTTATCCTCGGCTGAATTACTTCAGCAACACCTCGACCAACAGAAGCCCCAAGATCTAATATATATGGCAGACTCATTAGTTCAATGTAGGCATCACACTGAGGCAGACTTATCCGGGCTTGGCTTCGAGTACACACCACATATTTCATATCTAGATTATCAAAGAGTGGCAATAGACCATCCTGAAGCACCAAGATAACCTGACCATCAATACGGTCAAGTAGATGAATAAAGTTTAACGTATCACCATACCCCTGCTCACACAGTACTAATAGTTTTCTGCTCCCCAGCATTCCCCCATCCCAACGTGAATATTGCTTAAGCGCGGGAATAACATTAACAGCACTATCAGCAGTATCCCCAATCAGCCTACTTTCCCAGTATTTCCACCCTTCGCTCCATCTACTAACCCTAAAATAATACTGAGCCAACCACATCATGCTGATGTTATCTTCTTGGTCTTCTTGAATTGCAAGCAAAAATAGCTTCTCCGCCTCTTTCCAATTATCACGCATAGCTAAAGAAATCGCTTTATGACGCGTAATCTGAGGCCAATTCGGATCAAGCTCCAATACCTTATCCATATCCTCGCTTGCTTTTTCCCCCTCACTACACCTCCAGCGTATATCGCTACGCTTACTATGCAGTAGTGCAGACATCGGGAATAGGCTAACTGCACGCTCCAGCACCCAGCGACTAACTTTTAGATGGCCAAGCTCGTCGAGCATCGCACCTAAATGTAGCCACGCCTTTTCGTGCAAAGGGTTACAGAATACTGCTTTCTCTATCACTTGCAATGCCTGCTCATGCTGACCGGCTTTATTCAAACATATTCCAAGATTAACTAGAGGATTTGCCCAACGTGAATATATTTTCAGTACTTCCTGATAATCTTCTGCTGCACCGGCCCAATTTTTCTGCATACGCCGTACTTGCCCACGCCAGTATTTAAACTCTACCAAAGTAGGGTAAGTTGCAATACCCTGCTCTGCAAGTTCTAACACAACTTCATAATCTTCGTGTAACCAAGTCCACTCCACTCTTTTTATAAGTAAAGGAGGCATACTAGCCGAATCAATTTTTACCTCGTCTAAAATTCGACAAGCAACGTTATATCTCCCTAATGCCGCTTCTAGATACGCACATGCCAGTGGCTGAGTTTGTCGTACTCCGTGAATTTTATTAATTGTATGCTCATTAAGACGAGAAGCATCTTCCAACCATACCAAAGGAACATTATAGTGCTGATTAATTAAGCTACATATTGCACCTGAATAATCTGCTTCTTGCCACTTATCATAAGCATCCCATTGTAAGAGATCTTTCCCAGCGAGCTTATTGCGAACTAATATTGCTAGCGCCTCTTTTATTCTACAAATAACTTCTGACCAACCTTTATCGCATTCTCTTTGTCGAAATAAACGCATACTGGGATACCAAGGGGTACTTTCTACGTCCCTCATCCATCGCCAATCTGCATCATATGGCAAGAGTACCCAAACAGCTTTACCCAAAGCACCAGCAAGATGTGCAACCGAAGTATCGACACAAATTAAGAGATCAATATGCTCCAATATGGCTGCAGTATCGGCAAAATCAGTTATTTCATCAGATAAATTTACAATAGAAAAGCCTAGGGGCGGGGACATTGCCTGGTCTGCGCAGGGACCTTTCTGCAAGCTTACAAAACAAGTTGAAGGCACTTCACCAAGAGGTATAAATTCACTCAATGTAGAAGATCTATTTAAGTCATTTCCATGAGCAGGGCTACCAGCCCAGACAAGACCCACCCTAAAACCATCTAAATTTGACAGCCGATCACACCACTTCGACATCCGCTCCGGGTGCGCCGCCATATAAGGTTCAAAAGTAATATCATTTACATTTTGGATAAAAACCTTCCCCAAACTGAGTAAGGGAATTTGCCACTGATATTCTAGATCTAGCTGTTCAATATCTTTTCGCGTCTCTGCGCCATGTTGCGTTTTCAGTAACTGAATAACATCAGGATAGCTAGAGAAAATTACACGCCCCCCATACGATTCAATTCTTCTGAAAAAACGCATAAATTGAATTACATCACCTAATCCTTGTTCACTATGTACATAAACAGCCTCTCCATTCAACCTCCGCCCATCCCATTCAGGTATATGTAGTACATCATTAGTTAATGGCCCTCCAGGACCAAACCGAGAGTCAAACGCAGACCAACCTTCCTCAAATTGGCCAAGAGATAATAAAGTCAAACCCAAATTTAATTTAGAAGTAGTATGATTTGGCTCCAAAAGCAAAGCTTTACGATAACTCTGCAATTCATCTACCAATTTTCCTTGCAAATGCTGAGCATAGGCAAGTATATGCCAATACCCATATGATTGCTCATCAGCAGGTTCAATCAGAGCGTTCGCTGCCTCAAAAAGCCTTCCAGACGCCAGAGCTAATATTAATAGCCTGCGTCCTAATTTATCTTGACCAGGTAACTGACGCCATTTCTCTGCAGCAGCAGCAGCAGAAGCAAAATATCCCAAATTTGTTAAGCAAGTAACAATAGAAGCTGTTGCATTTGGTGTAAGCGGGTTCCAATATAAAGCACTACGTAAATGGGAGATCATGTCTTCAGGTTTGCGCATAGCCTCCGCACAAGCTGCTCTCTGACAATAATAAATCCAATTATCCGGGGAGATCTCTAATAGCCTCTTATATTCAAGATCGGCATCAGCAAAACGTTTTAAGTTGAATAATGCTAGTGCAAAATTACCTCTAGCAATTTCGTGTTCTGGTTGAGCATGCAAGACCCTCTGAAGATATTCCAACGCATCTGCTGAGCGGGTACGTTGGAGCAAAAGAGTTCCCAATAACTGTGCCGCCTCAATATTCTCAGGCTCTGCAGCTAATATGTCACGATAAACCTTCTCTGCCGCTGACCAGTCTTTTTCCTGATGCAGCCGAAAACCCTCTTGCAAAGACTCTTTAGCCATACTCCAACCTCAATTAATCTCTCTAGAGAAATCAGCAACAATGAACCAACTGATCAATTAAACTCTCTGCGCTCAAATATCTGCAGCGCGATAACCAATAGTACTATCACATACATACTCGCGTGGACAATTCCAATCCAACTCTGGCTACTTAATGGCACCGAATACAGTATACTGTCACGAAAGTCGAGAGCACCCAAATTTGGCACTATATACCCAAAGAATTCTAAAATAGGCATATAGAAAGACGCTTGATCCGCATAGCCACCATTAGGATCTTGTACTAACGCCAGTACTGTTCCATAACCTCGTGCTATGAAAGTAAAACCAACGCCTGCAACGAGTGGCAGTAAGCTACTTGTTGCCAATGTAGACAGCAACAAACTGAATGCTGATATAACCATCGCATCCAATCCAATACCTAAGCAGACAAAAACGAAGTCACCACCAAAATGAACATTAAATACCTGTCGATACCCCACCCCGCTAATAGCAACCATTCCATAAATTGCACCTCCTAGCAATAGTACACTTACTAATAGAAGCGCCACTATTCCCAAATAACGGCCTATTAAATAAGTCCATCTTGGAGAGGGGTAACTCAAGGAGAAAAGAACAGTTCGCTTAGTAAGCTCATGAGCCACGAGTTCTTGCGTCCAAAACAGTGCCAACATGGCCATAGTAAGACGCACACCAGAAATACCAACATCCAAAGCTACAGTTTGCGGATGACGTCCTGAAAAGGTGCCAGCCAAGTAAGCTAGTAACACAAGACATATCGCAACACCACCAACAACGCGTAAACTACGACTACGGACCCCAGCCAGCCAAGTTGAAAAGAAATGAGTATACATATATATACATTAGCATTTAGAAAGGACTTTTCACAATATGCCACAAATGCTTCAATAGGAGAACCTATTCTTCACAGTACGCTATTTATAGCGCCATAAAAAAAGAGTCCATCGACCTGGACTCTTTATAATCATCTACTTTTTTAGCACTACATGCAAAAACTAAAGCCAAAGCTTTCTAGAATAATATTAAGAAAGCAGTCCCCACAAAATGACCCAATTACTCAATTAGTTTAGCTATCATCTCAGATGGTAACGGCATTACCAACAATAAAATGAAAGACATCTAATACATTAACAACCACTAGCTAACTTAGGTGTTGATGGCTTTGGAGAAGAAATACTACTTGATTCACATTGCCTTACAGAACCACCCGCACTAGTACCACCAAAGGTATGCATACCTTTCTCATTAGCTGTAGTAACTGCCACCCTGGTTGCATCGGTGTCATAAGACATTGCTACATTAGCTGAAATGTTCAGCGTAAATGGCTCTAATACATATGTACCAGTACCAACAGTCTCGGTCTTTGCTTTTGTTGTAGACGAAATTTTTGTTTCAGCGGCATGTGCGTTTAACGGTGCAGCTAGAGTCAAAGCCAGCATAGAACCCATTACCACAACTTCTGTTGTTTTCTTCATGTCCATTTTAGCCACCCAACGTGGTAAAGTTAGTTTTTAAATAGATAAATGTTATAAATTCCGTTAATAGTTTCTATCCCATTCGGAATTATAAAGCCCACAACGCAGATATACTGAGCACAGCATTCTAAAACACTACCGAACTGACCAATTGTGATTGATACACACAACCAAAACGTAACAACCACAATCAGTCAAACTGGCTTAATCTTTACTCAATCGTGTACTACACATGACAACCTAAATTAGCAAGCTATGAACACTTAAGCTCAATCACATGCAGACATCGACGACCGCTATGATTTAGCAACCAGTATCCAATTTAGGTGTCGACGGTTTTGGAGCAGAAAGGCTGCTGGATTCACACTGCCTAACCGAGCCACCATTACTAGTACCGCCAAAGGTGTGCATACCCTTCTCATTAGCAGTAGTAACAGCCACCCTAGTTGCATCGGAGTCATAACTCATAGCTACATTAGCTGAAATGTTCAGCGTAAATGGCTCTAATACATATGTACCAGTACCAACAGTCTCGGTCTTTGCTTTTGTTGTAGCTGCAATTTTTGTTTCAGCGGCATGTGCGTTTAACGGTGCAGCTAGAGTCAAAGCCAGCATAGAACCCATTACCACAACTTCAGTTGTCTTTTTCATATCCATTTCGAATCTCCTAATTAGAAGTAAGGCTAGAGATAAAGCTACTAATTATTGCTGGGAAGCATTAGAAGCAACAAATGCTGTCAATGCATTTTTTGCGTCAGATTGAGCAGCTTTATCTTGGCCCTTCTTCTGGTATTCAGAGAACTGAGGGATAGCAATAGCAGCCAAAATACCAATAATGGCAACCACGATCATCAGTTCAATCAAAGTGAAACCCTTTTGAAGCTTTTTCATGTGAGAACTCCTAGCGGTTGGTTAATACAACAAATTTTACATCTGGCAACTCAGGTCAACTGATAGCAAGGAGTATGCCATCAACTTTGTGGTCCATGCGCCTGGAAATTAACTAGGGCGTTTCTCGCATCTGATAATGCTGCCTTATCATTTGCCTTCTTCTGGTACTCAGCAAACTGTGGGATAGCAATCGCAGCGAGGATGCCAAGGATTGCAATAACGATCATTAGTTCGATCAGTGTAAAGCCCGTTGTCCGCGGTGAAGACATCATAAGCACACCCTATTCAGCATGTTGATACTTCCTAACAAGTGACAGTTAGCGCTACACATTCTAGGCAAGTCCTGCTAAATATTTAGCCATTTGAAGCTGCCAAAGACAGCAACTCATCCTCATCCACAGCATCTATCTGGGCGGGCTCCAGAAAAGCCTTGGCGTACTCCAAATAGACCTTTTCGCGGATGAATATCTCAAAGAGACAAGCATCAACATGTTGATCATGCGTCATGCGCGCCAGGATAGTCAGGGACTCGCTCAGCGTCTTACCTGGTTTGTAGGGCCTATCTCGCGCAGTCAGTGCCTCAAAGATGTCAGCAATCCCCATCATACGAGCCTGAGCGCTCATTTGCTCCTGCGTCAACCCTCTCGGGTACCCCTTGCCATCCATACGTTCATGATGACCACCCGCGTATTCAGGCACATTGGCTAAGTGCTTAGGCCATGGCAATGCCTCTAACAAACTAATCGTTACATCAATGTGGTGGTTAATAATTTTTCGTTCGGCAGCTGTCAACGTACCGCGAGATACGCAGAGATTTTCCAACTCCTCATCGCTGATAAAGGGAACAGAGTGACCATTTTCGTCAGTCCAGCGATAAGCGGCAATTTGCCTTACTCTTTCCTGCCGTTCAGGGGACATAAATTCACTACCTAGATTCATCTGTCGCAAGAAAACTCGGTCTCTATCGTACTGAGCTAAAGCTTCCTGATAGGCTGTTTCAGTCTGTTCCCCACGAAGGAAGGCGATCTCCGCATCGCGTTTCAATACTTCGAAGCGGGTATCGATCAATTTAATCCGGTCAAATATCGTTTCGAGCTTGGTGGATTTATCAACCACATGAACTGGCGTGGTAATTTTACCGCAATCATGCAATAAACCAGCAATTTTCAGTTCGTACCGGTCTTTCTCCGTCATCTTGAATGATTTGAATGGTCCCCAGTCAACACGATCAACTGCTTCAGCCAACATCATTGTTAATACTGGCACCCGCTCGCAGTGGCCGCTTGTATAAGGGCTTTTATCATCAATAGCCGCATTAATTAATTTAATCAACGCCTCAAACAATGCTTCAAGTTGATTAATTAACTGCCTATTCGTCAGTGCTATAGCGGCTTGCGATGCTAAAGATTCGACTAAGCGTTGATCGGCAATCGTGAAGGGACATATTGCTCCATCATCGCCCAACGCATTAATAAGCTGTAGAACTCCGATGATCTCGTTTTCATGGTTACGCATCGGTACCGTAAGAAAAGACTTCGAGAGATAACCATTTACCGCATCAAAGTGCTTGGTACCTGAAAAATCATAGCCCTGGGCTTGATAGGCATCTGGAATATTGATGGTATGACCAGTCAAGGCTGCATAGCCCACGACTGTACTGAAATCAGATGAACCATCGGGACGATGTAGTGAGATAGGGGGAATTGGGGGTTTCTTGCCGGTACTACCGCCTAGCGCGATACCCAATGAGGAAGTACGTACAAATTCAAAATGCAGCTTGTTGTCTTTCAACAGATACAAAGTACCTGCATCGGCTTTGACCAAGTCTTTCGCTGCTATCAAGATGTGCTCGACAAGACAGTTAATGTCTTTTTCGCTGGATAGGGCAATTCCGATCGCATTCAGCCTATCGAGGTGCACCATGAGTTCGTCAGCGCTCTGCATAGACTTGACCTCATCCCGCAGCCAAGGCTGCCTGACTACATGATTACTATTTGATACACACTGCGCGCACCTGATGAAGATCGGTAGCGCCTTGCAGTACCTTCTCAATGCCATCCTGCTTGAGAGTCCGCATACCTTCCTCCAGCGCCACAACCAAGAGCTCCGCTACTCTTGCATGCTCTTGGATCTTCTTTTTGATTGCATCTGTACCAACCAACAATTCATGCAGACCAAGCCGACCTTTATAACCACTTTGGTTACAAGCCTCGCACCCAACCGGCTTGTACAATGTAAACCTACCCGACTTATCTGCGTATTCTCGCCGCCATTCATCCAACAATGCCTGCTGCGCAGCAGTTGGATTCTGCACCCAGCGGGATGAATGACTCAGCTCTTCAGCGTACTCCGTCAGAATCAGACCAATTTCGTCATCATCTGGCTGATAAGGCTGCTTACACTTGCAAAGCCGCTTGGCTAAGCGCTGCGCCAAGATGCCCAGCAGCGCATCAGAAAAATTAAACGGGTCCATCCCCATATCTAGCAAACGGATAATCGATTCAGGTGCAGAGTTGGTATGTAAAGTGGCCAGTACCAGATGCCCCGTAAGCGATGCCTCAATGCCAGTCGACGTTGTCTCCTTGTCCCGCATTTCGCCAACCATGATCACATCAGGGTCAGCACGAAGGAATGCTTTCATCGCTGTTGCGAATGTCAGCCCTGCCTTGGGATTCATTTGTACTTGCCGCAACCCCTTCTGGGTAATCTCCACTGGATCTTCCGCCGTCCAGATCTTGGTCTCCGTGGTATTGAGATACTTCAGCACGGAGTGCAAAGTGGTGGTTTTACCCGACCCCGTGGGCCCACACACAAAGAATAGACCATAGGGCTTTGATATAACCTGCTTGAGGGTGGCTTCGTTATGTTTACTGAATCCCATCTTATCGAGCGGCATCGGCTCACCCGACGCCAGGATGCGCATCACCACATCCTCCATTCCACCCGCAGTTGGCACAGTTGCCACGCGTAATTCAATATCCAGAGGGCCGAACTTCTTGAACTTGATTTTGCCGTCCTGTGGTTTGCGTCGCTCTGAGATATCCAGGTCGCACATGATCTTCAGGCGAGTAACGATCGGGTCGCGGTACCCGGCGGGCACTTCGATATAGTTAGTAAGAGAACCATCCTTACGGAAACGGATCTCAGTTTTGCTTTTACCAGGGAAGGGTTCGATATGGATGTCCGAAGCACCTTGATGGTAAGCATCAATGATGATCTTGTTCACCAGCTTGACTACTTCATTGTCCTGAGCCATAGACAATGCTTCAGCACTTACGCCGGACTCTTCGTCGTCATCGTCAGCCATTCCCGACAGCAAGTCGCCGATACTGCTGCTGTCAAAGTCACGCCCGGCGCCGAAAAAAAGATCTAGTGACTGGCGAAATTCCCGTTGGCCGCAGACGCGATAGATTAACTTCTTCCCGGGATAAACCTGGCTGACAAGGCCATTACTGCGGGCTTTTTCTGGGTCAAGCGTCAGTACAAGAATTCCGTCCTTTAGCTCCTCCAACGGTAGCCACATACTGGACTCTGCAAACTCCCGCTTCAGAGTGCGGAACAGATCCAACGGACGAACACGCTCAGATTTGAATGGCTCGTAATCCACGCCAAAATACCGACCAAGGGCGGCACCCAGCTGAGCGGGAGTGACGCGGTAATCGTTGAATAGCACGTCTTCAATCTCCGTGCCTTGCTCCCGCGCCGTCTTGATGGCTTGCTCCAACTCTGCCGACGACAATACCCCCTCACCCACCAATGCGTCGTACTTGCCACGCCCCAGTACAGGGCTGCCAACCTGCCGTTGGCGAAGTGCGATTGCCAAGGTGTGGCACAGCTCTGTCACACCCTTTTCTACCAGCGGTGGAAAAGGTCGCCCAGCGCGATTATTTATCAGTTGCACCACACCCAATAGCTCGCAGGACTTCTCGTCTACCACCGGCGCCACCATCATTTGCTTGGTGCGATAACCGGTTCGGTTATCAACCTCCTGCAAAAAATGAAGTTGTGGACTCAACTGCTGCAATTCGGCCGAGTCATAGACATCCTTGATATTGACCAGCTTTTTACTCAAGGCAACATACCCGGCAATACTGTGCTCATTTACCGGCAGCTTGATATCCTGGGCGGAATTCAGCCCTGTCTTTACTTTGGAGACAATGGTCTTGCGTTCCGCGTCGACGACATAGATAGTCAGCCGATCTGCATTGCAAAGGTCGCAGATATCCTGACTTACCTCCAACATGATCTCGTCCACATGGCTAGTAGCGTGGATCTTATTGGTGACTGCCTGCAAATCTTGCCTGAACTGCAGTTCAATACTTAATTCAGGTGCCGAGGATTTGTTGGCATGCGTCATGTTTTGTCAGAACTCCAGGACTTGGCCGTTCTTGAGCATCTTGGGCCGGAAAGTAGTAGCAAGCTCGGTTATTTCCTGCATAGTCAGCTCAATTTCGCCGGGCTTCAGATGAGTGATATATATCTCAGCCAGTATCGTCAGTTTCTGCAACTCACTGACCAGCATATCCGGGCATAGGTGGCATGAGGCTTCGGCGAGCGCGCGCTCATGGTTACAGAAAGCCGTTTCAATAATCAGCGCCTTCAAATTGCCGATACTATTGATAATAGGCCAGAAGGCGTCATTCACCGTTGTATCGCCAGTAAATACGATGCTGGCACGACCTGAATCTAGCTGATAACCAACTGCAGGAACCGTATGCACTGCAGGCAAGGCTGTAATCGTCAGATTGTTTTCTGCTTGAACAACATCGCCAAGCTCGAATGGCACAAAACGAATGAACGGTGCCATTGCATTGGGAATGACTCGAAAGTCAGGCCAGACTTTCCAGTTGAAAATATGCTCACTCAAGATATCCAAGGTAAGCGTACTGGCATACACCATCAACGGCTTGCTGCGCATGGCGCCGACGGTATCGACCAACAGTGGCAACATCGCGATATGGTCAAGGTGGGAGTGGGTGAGGAACAAATGGTCGATCTGCACCAGTTCAGCGACAGAAAGATCTCCCAAGCCGGTACCTGCATCGATGAGGGTATGCCGCCCGACCAGAAAGGAAGTCGTGCGCTGGCCGCCGCCTATGCCTCCGCTGCAACCCAGCACCTTTAGCCGCATGTTCTGTCCCCTACCCCGTCTCGCGTACAGCACTGCGGCGACGGGACATCACTTACTTGCTATCAAATTCATATACGCCATCCCAGTCCTCGGGCGGCACAAATTGACGAAAATGCGCGATACGTTCGAGGTAAAGCGCATACAGCACACTATCAGGATGCTGTTTTTGCAGATTCAATAACTGCAACTCAGCCATGTCCCAATTCCGGCTCCGATAAAGCTTCAAAACCTGATGAAACAACTGAATCTCACTGACTAACGTTTTATCTATCTCGTTTGCCAACCCCAGTGGTTCATAGACTGTTACAGGTTCATCCTTACCCTTGACCTTTACCCGGTCAAGCTCCCTGAATACCAACGTATCACCAGCCGCAACCCGCGTCGCTTCTCCAACCAATATGCCGACACCGTAACGCTTGGTAATGCTTTCCAGGCGGGAGGCCAAATTCACAGCATCCCCCATTACTGTATAGGCTTTACGGATTTGAGAACCCATATCACCCACCGTCATTCGGCCTGTATTAATACCAACACCAATTTCGATAAGCGGCCAACCACGCTCCTTCATACTGGGGGCCAGCCCCCGAATAGCCCGCTGCATGGCCAAACCAGCCAATACCGCATTACGTGCGTGATAAGGATCATGGATTGGCGCTCCCCAGAACGCCATCACACAGTCCCCCATATATTTGTCGATGGTACCTAGATATTGGGTACGAATCACTTCCGAAAGCGAAGTAAGGAATTCGTTCATAAAGCGCGCCAACTCCTTTGGCTCCATGCTTTCTGAAATCGTAGTGAAACCTCGCACATCGGAAAACAGTACCGTCAGCTCACGGCTTTGCCCCTCCATAGAATACTTTTCCGGTTGCTCGCTCATCTTTGCAACCAGTTCTGGCGGTACATACTGCCCAAACAGATTGGCCATCTGTTTCTTATTGCGCGATTCAAAGAAATAACCACACGCCATTGAAATCGCATATAGCAACACGATGGACAACAAGGTGGCAGCCAACGGCAGTGCCAGATGAGCCCGTTGCCACAGCGCGAAATTGCCGAGTATCACAGCCAGCAGCAATACCACCGTCGCCATTGTCCCCATCAAAGGACTGAGCCTGAGCAGTGCGAATAGCAACAAGCCGCCGCAGACGATAATCAGAAGTATCTCTGCTGCACGCAGATAATCGGGCTGGCCGGGCAGACCATTGTCCATCATGCCGGCAATCATATTGGCGTGTACTTCAACACCGGGGTAGACCGCGCTAACAGGGGCAACTCGCAAGTCCAATAGCCCCGGTGCTGTCGTACCGATCAACACCATGCGCCCCGCCAAAACCTCCCGATTAACCCTGCCCTTGATCACATCGCTAGCGGACAGATACGTAAAACTACGCGCCCCACCCCGATAAGGCACCAGAGCACGAATATGCTCGTCCACCGGGACATTTACAGGACCAACCTTCAGCCATTCCAGTGGTTGATAAGACTTAAGCGGCGAGGCGCCGTAGATAGGCTCGATTGGCGGAAAATTAAGGTAAGTCCTTACCATCGCCAGAGATAGCGACTCGTAATAACGCCCATCGTGTTCGACCAACATGGCGACACGGCGGGTTACGCCATCAACATCGGTCAGTGGATTGAAGTGCCCGGATGCCGTAGCGCTGCTCATCAATACGGGCAGATTGGCGCCATAACCCGGCGCCTCTATCGCAGCAACACTACGGCCTTTGAAAACACCGGCCTGCAAGACTGGCTTGGGCAATACGCCAGAACGATTCCCATTGGCTTCAAAACTGAAGTAATACCCCAGGACCACCGTCCGGTCACGCAAACTGTCTGCCAAATGCCCATCGTAATCCAGTTGTTTTGCCAAGATACTGAACTGCGACTGGAATGCGGGGTCATCCTTGAAAGTCGTCCCCGCCAATTGCTTTAACACCGGCAAACCGGAACTGTCGTCCTTCTCTGCAAAAACAATATCGAAGCCGACAGCCGCCGCTTTATATTCCTGTGTGAGCTTGTCAACCAGCTGGGCAACCAGATTACGTGGCCAAGGCCAGCGGCCCATTTCCGCAAGGCTCTTCTCATCAAGATCGACCACCACCACCCGCGGGTCGACCCCGCCCGGCATGGTTTTGACCAGCCGCGCATCGTAAAGCCAGAGATCGATCTGCTCGATAGCCCTTGGCCGCCATAACTGGTCGGCATAGCCCAGGAAGAATCCCAGTACCAATGCACTCAGCAGTAATTGCAGCCAATATCTACGGAGCGTTTTCATTCTGGTTTACTTGTAGAAGAACTCCATCCTGATTCCCGCAAGTTCAATCACATCGTGGTTCTTTAACGCTTCCGCCTGCACCCCGATTTGTCGGCCGTTAACCAAGGGCCTGCTACCACCTTCAACATGGGTAAGGAAATACGCGGTATGCCGGCGGGTAATGATGGCAACCTGCACACCAGGTTTGCCCAGTGACGTCAGGTTCTTGGTCAGATCAAGCGACTTACCTGCATTTGCACCCGACAATACCTTGATGGCAGCTGGTCGTGACGCATCTGAAACTGGTACAGCCGTGGCATGTGGTTCCGGCACAGCAGCGCCATTGCTGACAGGGGGAGGCACTGCAGCGGTGGGTGTGGGTACAGGAGCCGGGGCTGGTGTCGGCAACTCCATGACCGTATCCGCCGCAGCCGATGCTTGTTGCCCTGCGGGAGGCATTGGTCTCAGGTCACCAGGACGGATGACCATGGTTCTATCGAGATCATCCTGAGGCGGCCTGCTGGACTTTACGCCGCCTTCACTCTGATATTTGAGCCGATACTTTCCGATCTCGACGACATCATTATCCTGCAATAACTGCCGCTGTATGGGCTTGCCATTGACCATCGTGCCGTTGGTGCTGTCGAGATCGTCGATGAACAGATCCTGGCCGATAATGCTCAACCGGGCGTGCTCGCCAGACACGGCAAGGTTATCGATCTGCAGATCGTTATGCGGCTTGCGTCCAATACGCAACGTATCGCGCTCGAGCTTGACCTCACGCAATGTCACGCCATCAAGACTAAGTACTAATTTAGCCATCGGTGTTTCCTTTTAAACCACTTCAGCGACCAAGCCAGCCCATCAGACGGGCCCCCAAGCCGCGCGCTGCGGGAAATTTGCGATTAACGCGAACCAGAATGACAGAGACGTTATCGCGTCCTCCGTTATCGTTCGCCATTTGTATGAGTTGTTCTGCCGCCTTGGGCAAATCGGTGTTCAAATTATTCAACACCTTGGCGATTTCCTCATCATCGACCATGTCATTAAGCCCATCGGAACAGAACAGATATAGATCACCCAGCGCCACATCGTAATCATTCAACTCCGGATCCAGCTGCGGATCGATGCCAACAGCGCGTGTCACCAGATTCTTATTCTGCGACTGCTTGGCCTGTTCCCTAGTGATGACGCCATTGTCCAGCTGCTCTTGCAACAGGGAATGATCACGGGTCAATGTCTGCAACAGACCATCACGCAGGCGATATAGGCGCGAATCCCCTACATGCGCCACAGTTACCCGATTATCAAAAAACAACCCTGTCACCAGGGTAGTACCCATACCGGCGCACTGTGCCTGGCGTTGCGCAGTCTGAAAGATAGCCAGGTTTGCTTTTTCGATTTCCAACCGCAGGATGCGATGGGCTGCGGGCTTTTGGCTCATTGCCTCCGTCAGATAGGGTGGGACGACTTCAATGGCAGCCTTCACACCTTGCGATAGCAGCGTCGTGGCGATACCGCTGGCCACTTCGCCAGCGTTATAACCACCCATACCGTCAGCCAGAATCACCAATCCTGTAGTCGGGTCGAAATCAATTGCATCTTCATTATGGCCTCGCACCATACCTGGGTCGGTAAGCCCAACCATCTCAAGCGCGTTGGCAAGTTGTGTCATTGGCGATTCTCTTTACACGTTGCCGCACACTGCTTCAGTGCATCGGCAAATACCTGCCCAGTTTGAAAACGCTCATCCACGTTCTTCTTCATTGCCTGATCAATCACGTCAACCAGACAATCGGGCAGGTTGGGATTCAATTCCTTAGGACTACGGTAGGATTCATTGGCGATTCGGAACATCAATTCCGCCATCGATTCCCCTACAAACGGCAGCACCCCCACACTCATTTGGTACAACATTACCCCCAGGCTGAACAGGTCGGAACGACCATCGATCTTTTTACCCGACAACTGCTCGGGTGACATATAGCTTGGCGTACCGAGAACCATCCCCGTACGCGTCTTGCTGGAATCCGTAATCCGTGCGATGCCGAAATCCGTAACCTTTACCACGTGGGTACCGGCCTCGTACATGATATTGGCCGGCTTGATATCACGATGCACCACATTCTGCCTGTGGGCATAATCCAACGCCTCTGCCGTCTGGATGATGATGTTCATCACCTCAGGAATCGGCAACAGTTGGCCGACCTTGGTGTGCGGGGCCAAATCCTTGCCTTTGAGGAACTCCATCGCGATATAAGCCAAATCATGCTCTTCGCCCGCATCATAAATCGTCACGATGTTCGGGTGATTAAGCCGTCCCGCAGTTTCCGCCTCCCGGAAGAAACGTTTACGGGCATCCTCCAACTCATCAGCTTCAAACTCCTGGCTTAAAGCCAATGTCTTGATCGCCACAACACGGCCGATCTTGGGGTCCTTACCCAAATACACAATTCCCATTGCGCCCTTGCCCAGCTCTTTCTCCACCTGGTAACGACCGAGCATGGGCTTTTCAACAGCACCATCCGCAAGGATCAGGGTGCTCGCATTGCCACCGCCGCCACCGCCCCCCAGCACCACGGTTTCGGCCAACTGCTTCGCACGGTTGAGCTTCTGTTCCAGATCCTTGAAATTGGGATTGAAATCCGCCATGTAGCGATAAACGATTTCAGCCTTGTTGAACTGCCGCTTGCGCTCAAAGTCCAGCGCCAGGTTGTACAACGTATCCAGCATCGACTCATCCATCGGCACCTTGCGGAACTTGTCAAAAGCCATATCAAGCTGCCCTTGGCTCTGGAATGCCAACCCCAACATACGATTCGATTCCGCAGCACCAAGTTCGGACTGCTCCTTGCCACGCTCCGTCAACAGGAAGCGCTTGGTCGTCAGCACCAGATGGCCAAACAACAGCAATGCAGCCGGCGTCATCAATTCCAACCAGATCATCTGTGTCGACATCAGAACAAAATGGGTAACCACCAGTAATACGAACAAACTGCCGGTAAGAAACGCAGCCGGCCCAGCCTTAAGACGGGGCAGAACAAGCATCAAATATGCCGCCACCACCGCACACAGCAATAGTTTGAGCCAATATGCCCAATTGGGGGCCGTGAAATAATGCTGTTGCAGAATGCTGGAAACGTTGTGCGCCAGCAAATTAACCGGCGACATGCCCACGCCGCGCGGGGTAACAAACGTCGTACCCAGCCCTGACGCTGTGGTGCCTATCAATACGATCTTGTCCTGGAACTTGCTCGCAGGCACTTTGCCGGACTGCACATCAAAGAAGGAATCCGTCGTAAAGGCAGGTTGGCTGCCTTGGTCTGGATAGAAATAAGTTAGCAAAGCCGAATTTGGGTCGGTACGCAGCGTCAACCCACCCAGCTGCACCGCGTGACCGAACTGGGTAACGACCTGCTGAGGTGGCAGATTCAGACTCTTGGCGACAGTCAGTAACGCCAGCGACGGATAAAGCTTGTCGTAATAGCGCATGACCAGCGGCTCGACCCGTACCACGCCATCCGCGATATCAGGCAGACCGGTCAAATGGGCAATCCCAGCCGCTTTGCTGCCGATGGCAGCAATCGGCGCCACCATGCGTATGCTGGGCACAGGCAACCCACCGCTTGGGTCGCCGCCGCCGCTCACCTCATTACGCTGCACATAGGCAGGCGTTTCACCGTCTGGATTACCTTTTGGCTCGCCCGGATCCAACAACATGGGCAATAGAACATTCCCGGCATGCCCAATGCTGGAGGCCAGTTGGCTGTCAAAATCGAGCTTGGCGGCAGCCTCTTCGAGTAATGCACCAAAACGGTCGCCCCCCGATGGTGCGGTAGCGGTCGCAGACTCACTTTCTCCACCGACATTAACCTCACTGGGCTGAACAGCCTGTTGTTCACGATAAAGCTTCAGCAACTGCTTGATGTAAACCGTCCCCTTATCTTCCTGGGGCTCCGTAAACAGAACAGAGCTGACGATAAGCTTAGGTTTGCCTGCAGCGAGCTTATCGAGCAGCTGGGCATGGACATCACGGGACCAAGGCCAGCGCCCGATATTGTCGATGCTGGCCTGGTCGATCGCGATGATGGCGATCCGATCGCTCGGATGCCGTTCGGTCACACTCAGCCCGCTGTCGTAGGCTTTACGTTCCAAAGCAGCCAGTAGATTGGTCGTCAGGCCAGTCACCGCAAACACCACCACCACCGCCAGACCGACAAACCAATCTGTTTTCCAGAACGCCACTTTCATTGAAATATCCTCAAACCCGCTCGCTTTCGATTGCAGCAAGATTAGATGGCGGGAAGCTGCAAAGCCAACATATAAGCCATTACTTACTGCTGATGCACTACCACAGCCTTATATAACTCTACGTGTTCCTACACCTATGCATCAAACCGCAAGTAACTTTCGCTGAAACAGCGTCCAAGCTTCAGGGTGGTATTCCTCCAAATGTCGATGATCCCGATGCCAGCCGAACAGCGCCGCCGCTTGACGGCTGAATACCACGGGCAGCGGCTCGATATCGGACAAACCCACCATGAGTTCAGCCTCGAAAAGATGACGCACATCTACATTTACCAGCATATCGTCATCGATCATTTCAGCAAGCTTGGCAGTAGCGGTTGCCTCGCTGCCTGACTCAAGCTGGTCGAGCAACTGGTCAACGACAGCCAAAGCCTCCGCCTCACGTAACCGCAAGCGCAGCCACTCCACCGTACGCGGGTCGGCCTCCCCCAACCAGTTGCCTGGCTCGATCCAACCAAAGAGATGGATCGCTGCGCGCAGAAATTCGTCGTGATTGGCTGCAATATCGCAACAGACCCAAAGCATGCCGTTTTCGAACATTCGCCATAGCTGTGGATCGTGTTGTCTGGCATTCGGCAGATCCAACTCCTTCAGCGTAGCAGCCAAGGCCTGCATCGTTTCCTCGCAGGTGCCATGCTCATTCAAGCGTGCCAGCGTTTCGATATAGGGCCGCAACTTCGCTTCCAGTACCGAATCACTATGTTCAGCCACTGGCGGCCCACTCGTCTCCACCGTAGGCGCAGGCTGTTGGCTTAACTCATCGGCAGCCCACATCGCCGCCTCAAATGCCGTACGCAGCGCTTGAAAAGCCTCAGCATCGTCTTCCGGTCGGTTCGCTTTCAATAGCTTGGCGTATGTGCGCTTCACTTCACGCTCATCAGACGTGGGCGCAATCCCCAGAACTTGCCAACAGTCCTTATCGGTCGTCATATCATTTACAGCCAACCTTCACCCTCCACCTCATCCAGCAATCGCTTCAATTCCTCCCGACCTTTCGCGATCGCGGTTTCATCCTGCTGTTCCAACAGCGCCTGAAATTGCGCACCTGCCTGCGCTACCCATTGACGGTCTTCACCCAACAGTTGCTGGTACATACGGTCCAAGCGTGCCAGCAGGGTCGCGTTCGGCAACAGTTCCCGCGGATGAATCTTCAGTTTGGCCAACGCCTGCAGCTTCTCCTCGATTTGCTCAGGTGTAAGCACACCGGGGTTTTCTTCAATGACCAAGCGGTGCTTCTCACCCGTGGTTTCCACCGTCATCTCCGCTTCCAGAAGACCATTCACGTCATAGGTAAAGCGTACCGATACCGTTGTTTGACCCGCCGGCTTGGGCGGTACGGGAATCGTGATTTCACCAAGGAAGATATTGTCTTTTACCTGACGGCTCTCGCCCTGAAAGACACGAACATGCAAGGCTAACTGGTTGTCGACGACCGTGTTGACCGACTGCTCACGCGATATGGGCACCACCGAATTTCGTTCGATGATGGGCAGATAATAACCGGGCTGGAAGCGGCCAGGCCCCGTCTGCTCGCTGATTTCGATACCAAGCGTGTAGGGACAGACATCGGTCATGACTACTTCATTCAGTGCTGCATCACGCACCTTCAGACCCGCCATCACAGCCGCACCTTGGGCAACGACTTCATCCGGGTTGATATTCATGGCTGGCAGACGACCGAATAACTTGGCCACCAGTTTGCGGATGATCGGCTTACGTGTCGCCCCACCCGCCAGCACAATCTGGTCGAGGTCAATCGCCTTCAAGCGTGCATCACGCAGAGCACGCTCGATAGGTTCTCGCAGGCGTTTGAGCAATGGCTCGCTCAAAGCCAGGAATTCACCCTCACAGATCTCCCAACGCAGCCATTCGCCGTTATGAACCACTTCCATAACAGCACTGTTGGCATTGCTCAGCGTCCGTTTGGCCTGTTCCGCCTGTTTGCGCAATGCCTGGTACAGATTCGGGTCAGCCTGTTTGTCGACCAGCCCCTTTGCCTTGCCTACATTTTCGACAAAGCCGTCGATCAAACACTCACTGAAATCCTCTCCGCCAAGGAAGTTGTCACCCGCAGAAGCACGCACCTCCATCACGCCCTCAAAGAGCTCCAGAATGGAAATGTCGAAGGTACCGCCACCGAGGTCGAATACAAGGAAGCGGCTTTCCGGATCGCTCTGGTGCAAACCATAGGCCAAAGCTGCGGCTGTGGGCTCATTGACGAGGCGTTCCACCTTCAGGCCAGCAAGCTGCCCGGCAATCTTGGTCGCCTTTCGCTGCGCATCACTGAAATAAGCCGGCACGGTAATCACCGCTTCCTCAATCGCACATCCAAGGAAACGTTCAGCATCCGCCTTGAGCGACTTCAGCACCAGGGCGGACAGCTCTTCCGCGCGGAATCGTTGCTCCCCAAGCCGTTCGGTACGGTTGGACCCCATATAGCGCTTGAATACCGAAGCGGTGAACTGTGGGTGCGTCAACAGACGTTCACGCGCGGCTTGGCCTACCAATACTTCACCACGGTCATCCAGTCCCACTACGGACGGCGTAAGCATCTGCCCAAGTGCGTTGGGGATCATCACTGCGTGGCCATTCTGCCAGACAGCCGCCAAACTATTTGTGGTGCCAAGGTCAATGCCAAGAATCATGGGTATACGGCTTTCAAGCGCTCATCTGATTTAATGAACTATTTTACGCCAGCACACACTGTACTTCGGCAGTTCATTACTGTATTCATTGGAAATTCATTCATATTTTCTGAATGAGCTGATGAAAAAGCTCCGCTATCCTGCCATGCTGCACCATTGAATAATGCCAAAGCATAAAGCGGGCTCGGGGACCGGGCTCCAATCATTAGAAAGGCTTATAAAAAATGACCGTCAAATACACGCTTCCCGCGCGCGTGCTGCACTGGCTAACCGCCCTTGCCATTATTTCGGCCTTCGCCCTGGGCTTGACCACAGGGGGTATGGAAGGTTTCAGCATGCAGAAACTCAAGCTGATCAATTATCACAAGTGGGTTGGCATTACGGTGCTGGGGCTTGTCGCCCTGCGCCTGTTATGGCGGCTTACCCATCGTCCCCCAGCACTCCCCACCAGCATGGCCAACTGGGAACGCCTTGCCGCACATCTGGGACATTTGGCGCTGTATGTGCTGATGTTTGCTGTACCGCTTGGCGGTTGGCTGTATTCATCAGCCAAAGGCTATCCCGTCGTATGGCTGGGTCTGGTCGAGCTGCCCAATCTGATGGACAAGGACGATACAGTCGCCGACAGGATCAAGCAGATGCACGAAACAGGCGCATGGGTACTCATCGCTATCGCTGTAGGCCACGCTGCTGCTGCCCTCAAGCATCACTTTATCCAGCGTGACGATGTACTAAAGCGCATGCTGTGAAATTAGATTGCATGCGAATAGGAACCGTTTCGCACTTGCAATGACAAACCCTTGTTATTTTTCTAATGCCGGCCCTAATGACCTGCTTTTCCAGGAGTAAGCAATGCGTCAAACCGCTCTGATCCTAGCCTTATTAGCCAGCACAGGCCTGGCCCATGCTGCACCGGCCGACCCGAGCAAGAGTTCGCTCAAATTTGCATTTACGCAAATGAATGTTCCGGTGGAAGGTCAGTTCAAGAAATTTGCCGCAGATGTGGCGTTCGATGCCAACAAACCCGAAGCCGGCAAGGTCAGTATCGCCGTAGACTTGGTTGCAGCTGACGCAGGCAGTTCGGATGCCAATCAGGCCATGCAGATGAAGGAATGGTTCAATACCGCCGCTTTCCCCAAGGCCACGTTCACCGCTACACAGTTCAAGTCGCTTGGTGCAGGTAAATTCCAGGCTACTGGCCAATTTGGCCTGAAAGGCAAAACTGCGTCACTGAGCGTACCCTTCACCGTCAAGCCTGATGCAGCCGGTCAATGGTTTGAAGGCAGCTTTCCACTGTCGCGCCTTGCCTGGAAAGTAGGTGAAGGTGAGTGGAGCGATGTCGGCACCGTGGCCGATGCCGTACAAGTCAAATTCAAGTTGTTCATACCGAAGTAAATTAAGCCAAGTAAGCTGTAACGCACTCAACCAATACCACAGGAGAACAACCCTCATGCAAGTCAAACTGATTGCCTCCCTGCTCGCCGCTGGCCTGTCCGCTGCTGCATTTGCCGCACCAGAAAAATTCGTCCTGGACGACACCCATACCTATCCGTCTTTTGAAGTGAACCACCTGGGTTTCTCCATTACCCGCGGTATGTTCAAGGACACCCAAGGCAAGCTGGAGCTCGATCGCGCAGCCAAGACCGGCATGCTGGAAGCCACGATCAAGACCGCTTCGATCGAGAGCGGCCATGAAAAGCGCGATGAGCACCTGCGCGGCAAGGATTTCTTCAATGTGGCCGAATTCCCGACTGCCGTCGTGAAGGCTGACAAGTTCGGTTTTGACAATGACAAGCCGATTTCCGCCGAAGGCACCTTGACGATGCTCGGCGTGACCAAGCCGGTGAAGCTGAATATCGTCCCAATGAAGTGCGATATGCGTATGGGCAAGGACTTTGTCTGTGGCGCTGATGTCACCACCACCATCAAGCGCAGCGAATGGGGCATGAAGGCTTATGTGCCATTCGTGGGCGACGATGTGAAGATCAACGTACAGGTTGAAGCCGTCAAACAGAAGTAAGCACAGGCCTGCTCTGCTGTAGAGAACCTTCGGCTCCTTCAGCACCGCGAACAAAACAGGCGATGAAACTCATCGCCTGTTTTGTTTTTCCGCAAAGGCTAGGGTCTGTTGACGTTTCACATAGGTAGCCATAGAAACCCACAGGCCATGGCAACCATGCTTTCATAGTTCCGTTTCAGTTTGTCGAACCGGAACGCCACTGCACGGTAATGCTTCAGCCT
>NZ_JBQXDJ010000056.1:0-26385 GCF_052601015.1 Chitinimonas violaceus
CATTCCGGAAAAATGTTCGACTAATTTTGCTCCCGGCATGCTTATCTCGAAAAGGTGGGGAGACGCCACCAATCGCATCAAGTTCCATGCTGGGCAGCTAACACATGTCACCAAGAACCTTAACTAATATTTTCATGCGTAACCCCTGGGGTGGGCTCAGACCGAAGAAATCGTCGATACCAATTGGAATCTGTACATCGCTTTCTATAACAAGGCGCAGGAAACCCTATTCATTCACACCTCAGGTGACGATACCCAGGCAACTCTCTTTCTCAACTTGGTAGCCAAAGACCCTCGTCGCATCAATGGTGAGCCGACTTTCCGTACGCTCCACGACATCAAGCTGATGAAGCTGCAGAACGTTGGCCTGTCCCGCGCCCGGAAAGACCTGCGATTCACGATGCACGTGGGGCGCGATATCAACCAGGTTATTAGCGACATCGAGAAAGGCAATGCGACAAAGTCCAACATCTTCGCCACCGGCTTTGAAGATGGAGAACGAACCACCGTAGGTTGCTCGCACAAGGGCAAGATCTGGGAGATGAACTCCTCTCCGATCAACTACTGGGTCGAGTGGTGCAAGCGCATGTCGGTCAAACTCAACGACAGCAGCATCGACCCTGCCGACGTACTCAAAAATGTCATGCGCGTTGAGCAAATCAAGGACAGATGGCCAGAAGGCCTGTTCTACGCCGACTGGCCTGTGTCGATCGCAATCGAAAACGAGCAAAGGTTCTCGCTATATTTTCAGGGAGAGACCTTCAACCTTCTCGACGTCGAGCTTGGTAAGCCTGAGTACAGTGGGGCGCGGACGCTAGAGATCCCCATTCTTGTCGTGGGTAACGATGGCGAAGAGCGTCGTCTCACTACCATCGCCATCGAGTTGTTGGAGGACGCATACAAGACCTCCTGCCCAGGTGTGAAGATCCTTTACCCCGACGAAATGCCCCTGGACTCGTACCTGGATGCAGAGCCGCTTGTATTGCTCAAGGTCGACGGTTCCATGGTGCAAGGCAACTACCGCCAGTACTCTCTCAACAGCATGGATGTAAAACTGCCTGCCGGTTTGCTCGAACCCTGGGATTGGGGAACGACGAAAATCCATCAGGAATCCATGCGTGCAGAGCGACGTAAGGACTCAGTACAGGGCTTCACCTTCGACAAAATCGCTGATGACTACTCCATCGTCTTCAACGATGACGGTAATGGCGAAATTGCTGATCTGGTGGCAATTCGGGAAAACAAAGATGCCATCTACATCGACCTTTACCATTGCAAATTCTGCCCTGTGACAGACGCCCCCGGGGCCCGCGTCGCCGACGTCTATGAGGTATGCGGTCAGGCGTCGAGATCGGTGAAATGGCTGTACACGGGCGATAAGTTCTTCAACCGGCTGATGGATCGTTACCAGCAATCACTGCTAAAGGACTTCGACAGAATCCTGAAAGGCACGCCTCAGCAGCTGGAGATACTGCGCAACAAATGCTACGACCATGAGCTGATTTTCAAATTTGTGATCGTCCAACCCGCGATATCAGCGAAGAAGGTGTCGCAGGAGCAGTTGGCCGTCTTGGGAACGAGCTACTCATACATCAAGAGTATCTCGGGCTCGGACATCAAGGTCATTGTCAGCCCTTAATTGACTCGCACCTGCGGATTTGCAGCCGGTGTCATGCTGCGATCCGTTCCTCCGAGACCGATTTCGCTTTTGCCATCACGAGCTTATGACAGCCTGAAGTGTCCTAAATTTCCAAGGTTCTCAATGACCGCTTCTGGCGGGTAGCCTCCTAGGCGCGAGATTGGCATCGTTCGACCACTCGCTAACTGTTAACTGGTCGGTAGCAGCCGCTTTCAAGTTGCATTTTCGCTACTGCAATACACGGCAGGGTCAAATGAGGCGAGAAGGGGTGGCCAGGTAGGATGAGATTTCACTTGGTAGGGAATCTGCTCACTCGTGAGCGTTTCACTGGCCGGATTTGATCAAACGCCATTGCAGGCGTCACCGCTCTCTCCTTATAGGCTGATGTCGGTCAAAGTGGACGGTAAAGCTGCGTTCGATGAACGACAGCTGAGCAGCGGTTACCGCCTCACTGGCCGGAGCCATATGGTGTGTAGTGGTCAAGTATTTTCGGACACGCCAATCGGTTCTTTTGCAGCCATTTTCTGCTCATAAATCGTGGGAGGTAAGTTACCTCGGGCCGAGTGCAAACGCACACTGTTGTAGAAACCGACTATGTATTCTGTGATGTCCTTTTCCGCTTCCCAATGATTCGCATAGTCTCGCTGCCACACCCGCTCCACCTTCAAGTTCAGGAAGAAGCGCTCCATGACCGCATTGTCCCAGCAATTGCCTTTACGACTCATGCTAGGCACCAACCCATGTTGACTCAGTAGCGCCTGGTACTCAGCGCTGGCGTATTGACTGCCTTGATCGGAATGCATGATCAACCCAGCATTCGGCTTGCGCCCATTCAAAGCCATCTGCAATGCGCGGCAAACCAACCCTGCTGGCATCGTTGGCGCCATCGCCCACCCGATGATTTTGCGTGAGTACAAATCCATCACAACCGCCAGATAAAGCCAGCCGGCTCGTGTACGGATATAGGTTATATCGGATGTCCATGCCTGATTTGGCTCGACTGGGTTGAACTGACGATTCAGACTATTCTCTGCAACTGGCAAGGCAGGATTGCTATGGGTGGTACAGACAAATTTGCGCTGCCAGACAGGCTTTAAACCCCCTTTCTTCATCAAACTCCGAACCTTGTATCGCCCCATCACCATGCCCCGTTCACGCATCCCCACCATGAGACGACGGCTGCCATACGTTTGTTGGCTGGCCTGAAATGCCGCTTTCAGATGCACGACGACTTTACTTATTGGCGTTGTGTTGGCCCGCTGCTTTGAAGCGTAATAACCAGACCGACTGACCCCCAATACCCGGCATGCCTGCGTGATGGATGCCTTCTGTTGCCACTGATCGACCAAGGCGTAAGTCATTTCAGTTCGCGGGCAAAGAAGGCCGATGCTTTTTTTAACAGGGCATTATCCGATTTGAGCTGAGAAACCTCCGCCTCTAGCTGGCGAATGCGTTGCTGTTCAGCAGTCAATGGTTGGCCAATGCCGGGCAGCCCTTTAAGCTCAACTTGATATTGTTTTACCCAGCGACGTATTGCTGTGAGACCGACTCCAGTACTTTGCGTCACCTGCTGCACGCTGAGTTTTTGGTCGACGACCATGCGAGCGACTTCCAGCTTAAAGTGCGCATCGTATGTTTTATGTGTGGAAGCCATCTGTATTCCTCATTTTAGGTCGGTAATATACCTATCGAGGTGTCCGTTGGAATTAGACCACTACATGGTCATTCAGCCTAGTAGCCGCTGCCGATAGAAGCGGCATGGTGAAAATTGGCCTATGCTTTGCGCGCTGCGTTGGTGCAACGTGCCAGTTAAGCCGTGGCCGATCCACTTGATGATCAGTCAGACGTCCGCCATAAAAGGCCGGATAGTTGGCAGTAAAAACAACGTGCGACCTGGGGAGGGGTATGGCTCGTATCCGCCGGCTGGAAATCCGCAACTTTCGCTCGATCAAGACGCTCGACTGGGCGCCCTCAGCGGGCATCAACTGCCTCATCGGTCCGGGCGACAGTGGCAAGTCGACGATACTGGATGCCATCGATCTATGCCTGGGCGCGCGACGCAGCGTGGGCATCGCCGACACGGACTTCTATGGGCTTGTTGTCACCGAGCCCATCGTCATCGCGGTGACCCTGGGCGGCCTGTCGGACGATTTGTTGAGCCTGGAGGCCTACGGCGAGTTTCTGCGTGGGCATGACGCAGCGACAGGGCAGATCGAGCCAGAACCCAGGGCCGACATCGAGACCGCGTTGACGCTACGCCTCGAGGTAGGCCCGGACCTTGAACCGTCGTGGCTGCTGTACTCGGAGAGAGCGCAAGAACAAGGGCTGGAACGTGGCCTGGCCTGGAAACATCGCGCCGCGCTGGCTCCCGCGCGCATCGGCAATTACGCCAACACTCATCTGTCCTGGAGCCGTAGCTCTGTGCTCAACAGGCTGGCTGACGAACGCCCCGATCTGGGTGCCGAGCTAGCTCGTGCAGCGCGGGACGCGAGGACAGGGTTTGGCAACCAGGCCGGTGCTCAATTGGCAGAAACCCTTCAAGTCGTGACGCGTACCGCCACTGCGTTGGGTGTGCCGGTGGGCCAGGCCCAGGCCATGCTAGACGCGCATGCGGTCTCCATCGGCGATGGTGCGATCGCGCTGCACAGCCAGAGCGGCATCCCCCTGCGCTCGCTGGGGACGGGATCGGCACGGCTGCTCATGGCAGGGCTGCAGCGCGAGGCCGCTCAAGCGGCCACCATCGCACTCATGGACGAGGTCGAATTTGGCCTGGAGCCCCACCGGCTCAAGCGCCTGCTGGATTCCTTGGGCGCCAAGGACGCAAACCTGCCCCTTCAGGTGTTCATGACCACGCACTCGCCCGTTGCCCTGCGCGAGCTTTCCGGAGACCAGTTGTTCATCGTGAGGTGCGAAGGCGATCGTCATGTGGTCCGCTCCGCAGGCGTGACCGATCAGGTGCAAGGGATTCTGCGCACGGACCCGGAAGCCTTCCTGGCGAAATCCATCCTTGTCTGCGAAGGGGCTAGTGAGATCGGACTGGCACGGGGCCTCGACCAGTATGGCGTGGAGGATCACAACCAGACCTCGTTCTTCGCGCTCGGCGGCGCGTACGTCAACGCAGGCGGCAGCACGCCGGACCTGTGCCTGGACAAGGCGCTTGTACTGCGTCGCCTGGGCTACAACGTGACTGTATTCATCGATGCGGACAAGGCGCCGACACCCTCTCTCCTTGCGGCGCTTGCTGCCGAGGGCGTAGGCCTGCTCACCTGGCGAGCGGGCCGTGCATTGGAAGACGAGCTGTTCATCTGTATGACGGACGCGGCGATTGATTCCCTGCTTGGCTACGCCATCGAACGCATCGGCCGCGATGACGTTGCGGAGCACATTCGGTCCAAATCCGAAGGCCAGCGGACCCTCGAAGCCATTGAAGGCGAGAGGGCCGCGCAGGGCGTCTATGCGGCGGCAACACGTGAACTCTTGGGCCGCGCAGCCCGGGTCAGCAAGAACGGCTGGTTCAAGTCTGTGTCCGCCTATCAACATGTCGGCCGCAGGATCGTCGGGCCACAACTGCAGAATGCGGAACCTGGATTCGTCGATGTGATGAATCGGCTGTGGGCGTGGACCCATGCCGCCTGAACTCGACCTGTTCGCGGTCGCGCGCGGCTCAGTCACAGCGCCGGCGGGTTGCGGCAAGACGCAACTCATCGCAGACACGCTAGCTGCGCATACCGGCAACAAGCCCATCCTTGTTCTGACCCACACCAATGCCGGTGTTGCGGCACTGCGGGCTCGCATGGCCCGGGTGTCCATCCCCAGCTCGGCTTATCGAATTTCGACGATTGACGGTTTCGCGATGAGGCTCGTAGGGAAGTTTCCGCTACGCAGCGGCGTTCCCTCACACGTGCTGGAGCTTGCCAATCCAGGTCAGGACTACCCAGCGATCCGGGAGGCAGCGGCCAACCTGCTGCAGGCCGGACACATCACCGCATCGCTGCGAGCGACGTACGCACGGCTTTTGGTCGATGAATACCAGGACTGCAATGCCGCTCAACACCGCATGGTGGCCTGGGCGGCAGAGATACTGCCGACGTGCGTGCTTGGTGACCCCATGCAGGCGATTTTCGGGTTCGGTGGCAATCGCCTAGTCAACTGGCAAGCCGATGTCGAAACGCAGTTTCCGCCGGTTGGCATATTGCTGACACCGTGGCGGTGGCGATTAGCTGGTAACGAGGATCTCGGGCATTGGCTGCTGAGTGTGCGAACGCTGCTTCAAGCCGGCCGGCCGGTGGAACTGCAGGGGGCGCCAGTTGCAGTGCAATGGGTGCAACTTGACGCGGCGACGGCTGAAGAGCAACGCAGGGCTGCGGCGAGGACACGCGGGCGCAACGCACAGGACAGCGTTCTCGTCATCGGCGACGCGATGAATGTCCGCGGGCGCTACCAGTTGACCAGCCAGACACCCGGTGCGACGGTCGTCGAGCGCGTCGACCTTGTCGAGTTCATCCAGTTTGCGCGGACGTTCGACCCCGCTGGAGCCAATCCACTGGGGCACGTGGTCGAGTTCGCCGCGAGCCTTATGACTGGCGTCGGCGCGGCTGAATTGCTGCAGCGTGTGCGAGTTCTACAGCATGGCAGACCTCTCAAGCCCCCGACGCCTATCGAAGCCGCAGCTGTTGCGTTCGCACGTGGCCCCAGTGTTGCTGAGGCCTCCCGTCTGCTGCAGGCGTTCGCCCGGCAGCCGGGGACCCATGTTTACCGTCCCCAAGTCTTGCGCTGCTGTCACGCTGCGATGCAGGCTGCCGCTGGTGGCACATGCACCTTGCACGCTGCAGCCCTTCAGGTGCGCGAGCGGCAGCGCCACATGAGCCTGCCGGTTGCGCGACGGGCCGTCGGTAGTACCTTGTTGCTCAAAGGACTGGAGGCCGATGTGGCGGTCGTGCTCGAGCCTCAGGCCATGACGGCCCAACACCTTTATGTTGCGCTGACGAGAGGTGCGCGTCAGGTCGTGGTGTGCTCGCCTACCAGCACCCTGACGCCGCACAAAGCAGACTAACGATTCGCCGCACGGGCATGAGGAGATGGAATGGACACATTCTCACGAAGGCATGGCCTCAGTCGGCCAGATGCCGACATCCTGATTCGATATGAGGCACCTGATGACCTTCGTAACGCCATAGTCGACCTCGCCTATCAGTGCGGGTTCAAACCCTCCGATCTTCGTCGTGTCTTATGCAGCATGCTGTATCGGACGCCGGACAGGAACAACTGGTCGGACTTCCCGAATGTGGACGATGAAGTGCGGGATCTCATTAGCGACTGCGAGTGGTTCGAGGTCTATGACTTGATCGAGTTGCTCGCGCAGTCGTACGCCCGCAACGGCGGCGATTTTGCAGGTGAAACGAATCGAATGTTTCGCATCAAGGGTGTGGGCTGGCAATTGGTGGGCACACGTTTGGAGGTCCGTGGCTCGGAGGCGTTTGAACTCGCAGTGAAGGAGGGGCAGCGAGAGCTCCTGCAACGAGGTAGCCACACGGCCGCCAATGAGTTGCACGAAGCGATCCTTGACTTGTCCCGGAGACCCAACCCAGAAGTCAGTGGTGCCATCCAGCATGCCATGGCAGCGCTTGAATGTGTCGCTCGAGATGTCTGCGTGAGTAAAGACACGCTCGGCGATGTACTCCGCAAGAATCCGCACTTATTCCCCAAACCGGTGGATCAGATCGTGGACAAGGCTTGGGGATACACGTCCAACTACGGCAGGCATCTTGTTGAAGGCAGTCCTCCTGCATTCGATGAGGCCGAACTCGTCGTTGGCTTAGCCGGTGCGCTTGCGAGATACCTGAGTCGTCGCTTCCCCAAAAGCAGCGTTTAGAAGGCTCGAATTGCTGAACGGCTGGTTCACACCTGCACTGACTGGCTGCTTTGGCCGAGTTGCGGACAAATTATTGCTAGTCATGAAACCAGTAGCCTGCGTATGAGTCGGCAACGAGGTGGTCATGTCCGCGAGAATTTGCACCTAGAGCATAAAGTCATCTCGGTAATGATGCCGTATCAGTTCCACAGCAATACGGTTAGCTCGCGTGCCGGCAACCAGACTCAGTGAGTCGCCTAGTATTTGGTCGAGCAGATATTCCAGCAGCTCAACTCTTTCTTCGAAATCGACGCCGGTAAAATCAAGGTTCCACTTTCTGCGTTTCAGCAGCGGAAACACCGTGGCCTTGTAGGCATCATACAATTCGACGCTAAATTGGCGGAATGGCTCGCTCAGGCATACGATCAGGAGCGTCCGATACAGCGACTCTGCGGCATGTCCGGCCCGTATCCAATCCCGCTTTTTGCATAGCTGGCGCACCAGTATCGTCAAGCATGCGAGCATGTTGAGGTCGGCGGCGCACTCTGCACTTTTCAGTTTGGCCAGCCAATCTGGGTACGGTATATGTTCGGCGCCCCACTGTGTCCAACCAAGCTCTACAGTCAGCGACATGAGGTCAAATGGAAACTCGTCACGGCCTCGCCGTATCAGTGCGTTGACACTTCGACCACCCTCGATCGCATCCCAAACAACGTGATTGATGAGCCATGCGCTTCCTGGTAACTGTGAGTCGACCAGGTTAATCAACTGTGCCCGTGGCGCCCGGCGGCCCTCGGGATAGGCGTTCCACTTCTGCGTGTGATATCGCTGGTTCCTTACCGTAAGTTTTTCAAACCCATCTGGTTCAAGAAATTTGCCGATTCGATAGGGCACGTCCATTCCAAGCGCGATGCATAGGTAGGCGTACCAGATCCTTACCCGAAGTACTTTGGTTAGCCCTTTTTTTCGCATCGTGGTTTCGCACGCGAAAGTTTGGATTCATGGCTTCTTGCAATTAGATCAATGTATTGCACGATTTTCCTGATCCCGTCTTTCACGCAATCATCACTCTCCTACCCGATTTTCACATCACGGTGTCGGGCATACCATCTCATGCAATGAGCGTGACTGCATGGAACTGGAAAACATGATCGACGAGATACAAGGCATCGCCCAGTCACTGGAGCGAGAGTTGTTCGATCGGTATGGGCCAATGATCTCAGGCGAGCCGCTGAGGGTTGCGCTTGGTTACCCGACCATGCCGGCATTTCGACAGGCATTGGTTCGCCGACGCGTACCCGTTCCGGTGTTCACTATTGAGGGAAGGAAAGGCAAATACGCGCTAGTCAGGGACGTTGCACGGTGGCTCGCTGAGCAACGCGCCTCGGCCACACTTCCCCGCACAGCAACTACGCCTAGCAAGGCCCGCACCTGAGCAGCGGCCGCATCCGTACTCACAGGAAGTAGCGTGCTAATCGAGACCACGACGGAAGGAGGTATCGACATGGAGCCGCCTTAGAACATCTGAGGGGCTGAAATGCACAGGGCTCGCGATCTTTGGAGAGATCATCGAGCCCTTTGGAGTGCATACGTGGCTGTACGCATTTCCATATTGTGCCGGCACAAGCTGGATGTCAAGCATCCCGCATCTGGTAAGGCTTGCCCGAAGCCTACCCTTGCCGCAGTCCCGCTCGCCCAGGGTGTTGCCAGTTGCCGCCGCTTTTCAGCGGCGAGCGACTGCATTGCCATCTAATCAATATGGAGCAAGACAATGGTACAGATTGTCAGTCAATCACGGGGCTATCGCGACCTCACGATATGGGACATCGCAAACCTAACCGAGGAGCAAGCTCTCGAAATCTTTATCACCCTTCGCTGGGGAGGGCGAGAAAGTATTTCGTGCCCTCGATGCTGCCACACAGGTAAGCATTGCCCTCGGTTAACGCGTAAGCAGTGGCGTTGTGCAAGTTGCGATGCAGTTTTCAGCGTGACCACCGGCACCCCTTTCGCACACCGGAAGCTCCCGTTCAAACGTCTACTCATGCTGATCTTCGAATTCGTTTCTGCACCGAAGAGTATAGCTGCCAACCAAGCACATTCCCGCCTCGGGATGACACTGCGGACTGCATATCTCAACGCCGGAAAGCTGAGGGAGGCACTATGGGAGTGTCGTGATCAGTCGCCGCTATCGGGCGTTGTACAAGTCGACTGCGCGTTCTTCGGAGGGAAGCCTCGGCGCCCCAATAGAAGGCAGCAAGCCACTGCAGGCTTGGTCAACAGTAAGCTCCGGAATCGCAAAACCAGCATTGTCCCGCCAAGCGCACGAGGCAAGATTGAGCCGTGGAACGCGCGGAAATTGCTCAATCGCAGGGCGGTTTTGGTGATGCGCGAAATTTCACCCCGCAAGGGAGTCGGTGCAATCCGTACGCGTGTCGCCATTCTTCGTGCAGAGAATGCGGAGTCTGCTTTGCCGATCATTCGCCGGTGTGTCGCTCCACGTTCTACGGTGATGAGTGACGAAGGGAGGGCCTACTCAACGTTGTCTGCCTGGTTCAATCACCAGAGCGTGAAGCATGCAGGGGAGTACTCCAAATCCGATGGCACCAACAACAACGCAGCAGAGCAGTTTTTCTCGCGCGTGCGGCGAGAAGAGTATGGCGTGTTCCACGGCATGCGACCGACATACCTTGCCTTTTATGCCAATGAAGCTGCCTGGCGCGACGACAACCGACATGTGTCGCTGCGCGGCAAGTTCTTGGTTTTAATGCGCTGCGTATTTAAGGCCGGTGTATCCAAGGCGTGGTGTGGGTACACACAAGGCAGGCGGCTAGGCACAGAGTACCTAGGCTAGGTCATCGACAAAGCTTTCATCGCAAATGCTCCAGCGCCGGTCCGTGCTGCCTTCAAGCGGTGGATGGCGTTGGAGCACCTTCTTTTGTGCCAGCCCCTTTAACCTGTACCGCACGGACTCGCGTAGCTGATGCTTCGCCTCCAGCCTTCCCCAAAGGTGCGGATGCCGCTTCGCGACTTCTTCTATCAGTAGCATCATTGGGACAGGCTCACCGTCATGCTCGCGGATGATGGCAAGAAGCGCGTGTGTCAATTCCCCATGCTTCAAACCAATGCGCCGCGGTTGAGACAATCGGGGCTCAATGAGATCCTTGTCGATCACGATTTCGTGCATCGCCAAAGTGCGATCCAACGCCGCCAGATCGAGCTCAAGCGCCTCAAGCTCGTGAATGAGATGCTTGGCGCGATCCACCGCCTCTCGGGCCTTTTGAAGTTCGGCGCCAAGTCGGGATCGCTTGTCTATCAGCCAAGCTAGGGAAGGAGGAATGCGGGCTGCCATACCCGAAGTATGCCGATGCTAGCAGCCCTCAGTCAGGTGCATCTGAGGCAAAATGGCGTTATAAGGTGCCTGCAACATATGGTAACGCTCGATTACCGTACTTTTCTGCAGGTTTAAGCCTATTTCCTATTAAGGACTCAACACCCATCTAGCAAGCTTTTTCGCTTACCAACAGATCGCGCTGGGTCAGATACAGGCGCAGGTCAAACTCCACCTGCGCGTAACCGGGCTGCATATGTTCACAAAGCTGGTAAAACGCCTTGCTATGCTCTCGCTCCTTCAAGTGCGCCAGCTCATGCACCACGATCATACGTAGGAACTCGGGTGCAGCATCCTTGAAAAGCGAAGCAACACGGATCTCCTTCTTGGCCTTGAGTTTGCCACCCTGAACGCGCGAAATCGCCGTATTCAACCCAAGCGCCTGGTGAATCAGATCCAACTTGCTGTCGTACGCCACCTTGTCGATAGCAGGCGCATTACGCAAAAACCGCTGCTTCATCTCACTTGCGTACAGATACAAGGCTTTGTCAGTCTGAACATCGTGGCGCGCGGGGTAGCGCTGTGCCAAGTGGCTGCCCAGTTGGTCTTGCGCAATCATGGCGCGCACCCGCTCTTGCAAAGTAACTGGGTACGCCTGAAGGTACTTAAGCGGAGACATGGTAGAGATAGCAGTGAGGTAAAAGGCTTCCTATTTTACCTACTTCGCTACGCCAATAAGCCTTTGCCTTCACACAGTTAGGAAATGGTCGCACAGGCGCTTGTAAATCAACAGACAGCAGAAAGATGCGTATGGCGTGAAGAATTGATCACGATCAATGATCTGAATACTTTTCCAGCATATCGTATGAATGGTCTCACCGACGTATAACACGGTTTGGCATAAGCCATGTTCTTGCATCAAGCCATTAGGATTTAATTAATACATTAGTGTCTCATACAAGCAAAATATTTTAACCAAGCCAGTACACCTCCTTGTTACCAGTTGCCTACATGGGTATTCTTTTGTACTTAAATTCCATTATTCAAATTACATAAAATAAATAGCGCTTCATCCAGCAGAAGGAAACAATAAGCAAAAAGAGTTACGGCTATACAGCAAGATTGCAAACAGGTTCTACAACCATAACTGAATCTCACACCTATTTTTGCTTGTAGCATTTTATCAATACGAGCAGTTCTAATTGATCTACTGGAAATCCAATGAGTGATACCGCCCTATTCAGTGACGCAAATATTGATGCCATCCATGTAAACGCTTATGCAGCACGTCTGGTTCAAGATGGCTTTAGTACAGTCTCTTCAAAAATCTATGATACCAACGCAAGCTTTAATCAATTTGAAATGCTGACAAATGCTCAGCTCGATTATTATCGTATATCCGCCGATCCACATGGTGGAGGGCGTTATCGCGCATTTTCCCGTTACCGACTGACACCAGGCTCCACTACACCTGTACTAGACGATACTAACGATTATGTTCAGTCACCTGAATATAATTACGATGATGGCGGCTTGGTACGTAAATTCGCGCCATTATCACAGGATTTCCGCAATAATTCTTTAATACAGCATTTGATTCAAAAAGACCTGGAAATCGCCCGCGCCACGGATTTAGTCGATTGGTCTAGTAACGTCATTATCGGCCTGCACCAGATCCGCTATCACGCAAAACCGGATGCGCCTTCGATCAGCTCCCCCATCTGGCTACATCGCGATGATGAGCCCGTTGTGTTCATTCATTTATTCAACCTCAGCGCCAGTGCATTAGGGGGTGACAACCTTATTTCGACTGGCAATAGAAGTATCAGCCGTGTCATTCGTTTGACTTCGCCATTGGAATCGGTCGTATTAGGCAAAAAAGTACTGCATGCCGTTACCCCTGTCGGCACCAATTCAAGCACCGGCGCTTATCGCGATATCCTGCTGATAACCTTCTCCAATGAGGAAAGCAAATGACACGGAAGATCCTGATTACCGGTGCAGGTAGCGGTATTGGTTTTTCCTGTGTCCAGCACTTCCTTACAAAAGGTGCAGAAGTCATCGGGTTGGACCGCAATGTCTCTCGCTTGGCCACACTCACCAGTGGAGCAAACGGGCTGCTGAAAACCATTGAGATCGACTTGACCGACAAAGTCGCGATTCGATCGCTGTTCGAACAACTGGACAAGGAGGCCTGGGTACCGGATGTACTGATCAACGCGGCCGGGATTCGGGAGATCAGCCCTGTCGTCGACTTGGACGACGACGTTTTCGAGCAGGTCATCGCCGTGAACCTCACCGCGCCTTTCCTGCTCTCGCGAGAGTGCGCCAAGCGCTGGCTGAAGAATGAAAATACCGCAGCTTGCATCGTGAATATTGCTTCGGTTTCCGGTGTGATGGCCGAGCCGGAAAGAGCGGCCTATGTCAGCTCGAAACACGGCCTGATCGGGCTGACCAAGCAATTGGCGATCGAATTCGGCGAAGCGGGCATCCGTGTCAATGCGGTCTCTCCAGGGGTCATTCGAACCGAGCTGACTGAATCCTATTTCAGCGACCCAGCCTTAACCGCGTTGATTCGCGACAACCATGCACTAAAACGCTGGGGTACGCCGGAGGAGATCGTCAGTTGTATCGACTTTCTGGCGTCGCCCTCAGCCAGTTTTGTCACCGGTGCAAACTTCCTGATTGATGGGGGGTGGACTGCAGGAAAGAAGCTTTGAAAGACGACTCACTGCTCTTTCAAGCAGACGCACTGCCGGTAGTTTAAGACTGAGCTCACGGATAAAAAAAAGGTAACAAGGATGGAAGCGAACAAGCGTACAGAAACAAGCCTCGCCTTATTTGGGCTGATTGCCGCAACGATTATTTTTGGTTCTGTCGGCATCGTTGCACCATATACCGGCTTGAAAGCGTTTGAACTGGTGTTTGTCCGCTGCCTAAGCGCCACACTGTTTCTCGGTGCCGGCTGGGTACTGTCCGGCCGTATCCGGCAAGAGGAGTGGAATAAACGTGAGCTGATTCAGACTGCTTTATGCGGTTTCGCCCTGGTGGCAAATTGGTACTGCCTGTTCAGTGCTTTTGAATTGATACCTGTCACGCTGGCAGTCGCTGTCTACTACTTGGCGCCTGTATTTGTACTGCTATCTGGCGTGCTGTTCTTTGGGGAGCGCCTGACGCTTGTTTCCTTGCTATCGGTATTGGCATGTTTTGCCGGCACCGCGTTGATTGCCGCCATAGGTAGCGAAACACCGACAGCGCTGTGGTCTTCCGGTCTGTTATGGGCACTGATGGCAGCAATCTGCTACGCAACGCTCACTGTGCTGGGCAAAGGCATCCAACGCCTCAGCCCCTATGCGGTTTCCTGCCTGCAGACCCTGCTAGGCGCTTTACTGCTACCCGCCTTTGTACACTTCGGTGCGTTTACTACGCTGACGCAAGGCAATTGGCTGGCCGTCGCTTTGATGGGCTCCATCCATACCGGGCTGGTCTACTATCTTTTCTTTGGCAGTGTGCGCAAGTTACCCACCCGCTTGGTTTCGGTATTGGTCTATCTCGATCCTGTTGTCGCCATGATGCTCGATATTGGACTCAATGGCTTCAGACCAAGCCACACTCAATGGATAGGTATTGCATTGATGGCTGCAGGATTAGGCCTGTCAGCGATTCGTCAAGGATCCAGCAATACCCGCTCAATCCCCACAAAGTTCGAAGGGGCCACCACCCACCTATTAAGGGCTGGCCGCAAGGGAAGCTGACATCCATTCTCAGGATTGGTGCAATGCTCCTGAATTAACCCCGCATTTCAATCACTGCCGCTTGTTCATCTATGTCCAATACTATTTCTTATTTCAGAACGAGGATGGTATGGCTGATCGCCTTTTCCGCGATAGGCGCGCTCATGCTATGGGAAAGCTTTCCCATCCCAAAAGATGGTCGTGTGCTTAGCAGCATCGGTTTTATCTTTTTGGGTATCTCCGCTTTTCTCAATACCATCCCATTCAATAAGCCGGTCTCGACAGATGGCAGTCCTATCTCGTCGAAGTATCAGAAACTAAGCCTCATCACCTCGGTAACCGCTATCGCCCTGATTTTTCTGGGGGAGATCATCAAGTTTGCTATGCAATTCTGACGCGCCGGGAACCTGGAAATTAAAAAAGCCGAGCAATGCTGCCCGGCTTTTTTATTCACTGAAACAATGCCCCAAGAATCCTATTCACGATTTGTAGCGAACAGCACATAAGCGCTGATGACTGCTGCGCAGTAAACCGTGGACAGGTTCTAGACTGGTTCTGTTGATTCGGTCCAATCCAAAATCACTTTCCCCGACTGACCAGACAACATTGTCTCAAACCCGGTCACATATTCATCGACAGGGAAGCGATGGGTAATCATCGGCGAAAGGTCGAGCCCGCTTTGCAGCATGGCTGCCATCTTGTACCAGGTTTCGAACATTTCACGGCCGTAGATGCCCTTGATGATCAGTCCCTTGAAAATGACCTGGTTCCAGTCAATCGCCATGTCGCCCGGTGGAATACCGAGAAGCGCAATCTTGCCGCCGTGATTCATGGTATCGAGCATGCCGCGGAAGGCACTGGGGTTACCCGACATTTCCAGCCCCACATCAAAGCCCTCGGTCATGCCCAACTCCTGCATCACCGCTTTCAAGTCCTGCTTGGCTACATTCACGGCACGGGTGGCACCCATCTTGAGCGCCAGTTCAAGCCGGTACTCGTTCACATCGGTAATCACTACATGCCGGGCACCCACATGGCGGGCAATGGCTGCCGCCATGATACCAATCGGGCCAGCACCGGTAATCAGCACGTCTTCGCCTACCAGATCGAAACTCAGCGCTGTGTGGGTGGCGTTACCAAATGGGTCCAGGATCGAGGCAATTTCATCAGGAATATCGTCGGGAATCTTGAACGCATTAAAGGCAGGAATCACCAGATACTCAGCAAACGCACCCTCACGGTTCACGCCAACGCCCGTGGTATTGCGGCAAAGATGAACGCGGCCGGCGCGGCAATTACGACAATAGCCGCAAGTGATATGCCCTTCACCCGAAACGCGATCACCGATCTTGTAGCCCTTGACTTCCGAGCCCATGCCAACCACCTCGCCCACATATTCGTGGCCGACATGCATACCTACTGGAATCGTCTTCTGCGCCCAATCGTCCCACTTCCAGATATGGATGTCGGTACCGCAGATTGCGGTCTTACGGATCTTGATCAGCAGATCGTTATGCCCAACCTCGGGCTTCTTAACGCGCTGCAGGGTCAAGCCTGGTGCGGCTTCGGCTTTGACGAGTGCTTTCATGTTTCTATCTCCATACAGCGGGTCACTCACCGGCCCGCCTGATACTTACTACCCATGCCGATTCGGCATGAACAAACTTTTAAATCAGTGCCTGAACATTCTGCCTTAATACCATCACACTACCGCAGACTGGGTTGCCATACGACTTCACACTACCGCAGACTGGGTTGCCATACGACTGGATTCGCGACGATAGGCCAACCAACGTGCACGCCACTGTAGCGACGGCCGTTCCAATAAGCCGTACAACACCAAGCCACCCATCAATCCCACAACGGCATACACCACAAATGCCAATCCACCCTGGTCATGCAGGTAAGCACCCCAATGTGTACGGGCGACAGCCCAGACCATCTTGTGACTCAGGTACAAACTGAACGCCATGGCTGCAATAGTGGTAACGCCAGGCAGGCATAGTCTAGCTAGCACACTATGTTCACTATCGGCAGCCGCCACCAGGAAGGCCAATCCAGCAGCCAAAAGGGGGAAGCCCAATACCACCGGCCAGAAAGCCTCACGGTCTTGCAAAAGCCAAAATGCGCCGGCCAACAGCAGGCTTGCACCCACCAACAGCGCTGTTCCATGCTGCTGCACACGGTTCCAGACCTGTGGCCGGAATTCGCGAACCAGCGCCAACGCAACGCCGGCCAACAAACCATCCAGACGGGACCAGGTCGGGTAGTAGATCAGCTCCATATAGCGCTGGCCAAACAAATCTGCATTGGCGGGCGTCGCCAATAAGGGCTCCAGTTCATATAGCCACAAGGCGCCCCGCAGCAGCATACCGCCTACCAACACGGCCACCAACACCGCCATCACCCGCTTTGGTCCTACCCGGCCGAACAGGACCAAGCAGATCATGGGCAACAGCAAATAGAAGTGTTCTTCGACACAAAGTGACCAGACGTGGGAAAACGCCTTGGGGGAGGAAAAATCGATCAGCAGATTCTCAGTGAAGGTGAGAAATTGCCATAGCGGCTGTATCTTCGCAGTCTCACGCCAATCAGGCATAGCAAAGTACAGCAGTACCATCAATGCATAGGCCGGCAGGATGCGGAAGGCGCGCTTCCCCATGAACTCAGTGATATTGGGCCGCTGCCCGCACCGCATAGGCGCAAACAACTGGCCACCAATCAAAAAGCCGCTGAGCACAAAGAAAAGGTCCACCCCCATCCAACCCCAACGGGTGAAGGCTGGCAAAGGGGTGCCCAAACCCATGATCTGGGCGTGGTAAAACATCACCCAGACAATGGCGAAAGTACGTAACACATCTAAACCAGGACGGCGCACTGCAGGCGGGGCAGCAACCAACGCATGCGCCTTGTCCATTGTTAAATCACACCCAATGTCTTACCGACCGTGGTAAACGCCGCCACCACATCATCGATATGCTCCGTACTATGCGCAGCACTCATCTGGGTACGGATACGCGCCTTGCCTTTTGGCACAACCGGGAAGGAGAAACCAATCACATAGATGCCCTGCTCAAGCAGCATGGCTGCCATTTCACCAGCAAGACGGGCATCGCCCAGCATCACGGGAATAATGGGGTGGACACCCGGCTGCAAGGTAAACCCTGCTGCGGTCATCTTGCTACGGAAGCGCTCGGCATTTTCTGTCAGCTTGGCGCGCAGGCGCGGGCCATCGGTTTCCAGAATACGGAAAACTTCCAAGCTGGCAGCGGTAATCGCTGGCGCCAGAGAGTTCGAGAACAAGTAAGGGCGCGAACGTTGGCGCAGGATATCGATAATGGCCTGACGACCAGCCACATACCCACCCGAAGCGCCACCCAGGGCCTTGCCCAAGGTACCGGTATAGATGTCGATCCGATCCGATACCCCACAGTGCTCAGGCGTACCTCTGCCATTGGGGCCGATGAAACCCACGGCGTGCGAATCATCAACCATCACCAACGCGCTGTATTTATCGGCCAGGTCGCAAATCGACTTCAGGTCGGCAATAAAGCCATCCATTGAGAAGACACCATCGGTCACGATCAACGTAAAACGGGTGCCAGCTTCCTTGGCTGCCTTGAGCTGCGCTTCCAGGTCTGCCATATCGTTGTTCTTGTAACGATACCTTCTGGCTTTGCAAAGACGCACGCCATCAATGATGGAAGCATGGTTCAGCTCATCCGAGATCACCGCATCCTGCTCACCCAACAAGGTTTCGAATACGCCGCCATTGGCGTCGAAACAGCTGGAATAGAGGATGGTGTCATCCGTTTGCAAAAAACGTGAAATGGTGGCTTCCAAATCCTTGTGTACCGATTGCGTACCGCAGATAAAACGCACCGAAGCCACGCCATAACCGTAGTCATCCACACCCTTCTTGGCCGCAGCGATCAAACGTGGGTCGTCTGCAAGGCCCAAGTAGTTGTTGGCGCAGAAATTCAGTACTTCACTGCCGTCTCGCAGCGCAATATCGGCGCGCTGATGAGATGCAATAACGCGCTCGGGCTTGAAAAAACCCGCTTCCTTAATCGCTGCCAGCTCGCTTTCGAGATGGGATAGGAATACGTGGTTCATACATCTCCTCTTCATTAGGTCTGATGAGCCGCACACAGGGCTGGGCATTTTGTTGATATAGGTCTTACCGTCACACCGACGCAGACTGCGAGAAAACCCAAGGGTAACAAACACGGCCTGACAAACCGAACCAATGTATCAATCGCTGCGCGATATCTATCACAAGATGCAACAGTGTCGTAAGCAGGTAATACCGCTAATACAGTGCCGCATCCACTGCCATAAGCACCATGGCGGCAAAATCCGGCGCGATTCTACACATTCCCGTAAGCAGGGGGCCAAAACATACCGATCTGCATGTATTACCGTTTGGAAACAATAATGAAAAATTGTGACAGTAGGCTAAGTTATGAGGTGGTATATGCCGTTTTCTTGGTCAACACTGAATTGCGCAAATCAAAATAATTAATAAAACCGGCGGAAGCTGAATTGGCACCTGAAGGAAACGCGACATGATCAACTGTATTGCGACCTTGATGCGTCGCCATAGTTATCCAACCCGCTTTGGTTTGATCGGCGCGGTATCCATCCTTACCCTGCTCTACCTCGGCTACAGTCTCTACCGTACCAACCAAGACAATGTGGACTTTTCCGCCAAAGAACGGGTCGGCGTCGAATACCTGAAGGCCGGTCTGCCGCTGATTGATGCGTTAATTGTTCGCCGTAATGGCGCTGCAGCAGGTAGCGGCGCCGCAGACACTGGCAAAGTGGATAGTGCACTGAGCCAGGTAGCCGCCGCCGAGCAAAAGCTGGGAGCCGAACTTGGCACCGGCAAAGCTTTCTCTGCCATGAAACAAAGCTGGGAAGAGACGCGAAGCAGCGACAGCAAACCCGCAGCCGACCGGATCAAAGCCCATACCGCGACTATCGACCAAGCGATCAACTTACTGATTACGGCTTGCGACAATTCCAACCTGACGCTCGACCCGGATATCGACTCGTATTATCTGATGGATTCTGCTTGTGTGAAATTACCCGCCCTCGCTGCCCGAGTCGGCGAACAAACGGCATTGATGCTGCGGGCTACCGGTGAAAAAGCGCTCGATGATGCTTCGCTCACACGCCTTGTGGAGCTGCGTCCATTGGTGGCCGACACGCTTGGCGGCCTGCGTGGCAACCTGGATAAAAGCTTCGCTTATAACACCGAGCTGCCCAAGAGCCTGAACAGCCCACAAGGGTTGGTCCAAACTACAACGCAAGCCGTTGGCGACAGTGTGGACAAGGTCATCGCCAAGGATCTGGAAAGCCAGGCAGGTACGGTTTCAGGTAAGGCGGATACAGCCGCCAGTAAAATCAGCGCCATGAATCTTGCAAGCAGTGACGAGCTGGACAAACTGCTGCAAGCCCGCGTTGCACGCATCGCCATGCAACGCAATATCTATGTCGGTTTAAGCGCCGGCGCCATCATCGCCATTCTGTTGCTCTTTATTGCGCTGTACCGCTCAATCACTGGCCAGCTTGGTGGAGAGCCCTCTCTGGTGGAATCCATTGTGAAGCGGATCGCCGAGGGCAAGCTCGATACAGCAGTAGAACTCCGAACAGGCGACCAGGACAGCCTGCTGGCCGCTATTCGCCAGATGCGTGACCAGCTGCGTGACATGGTGCAAGAAATGCTGCGGCTCTCCGAAGAATCCACTGCGGCAGCCGAACGGCTGGCCCAGAATGTATCGAAAATCGCGCAGGCCAGCGCCACACAAAGCGAAGCTGTTGCTGGTGCAGCATCCGCTGTCGAGGAACTGAGCGCGTCCATCATGAATGGAGCCAACTCTTCCAACAATGCTAAAGACCAATGCGTACAAAGCAACAAAACTGCCAATGACGGCAGCGACGTCATACGTCAGTCCATCGGCAATATGAATAGCATTGCCACAGAAGTAGGAATGACCGCTCGCACCATTGAAGCACTTGGCGAGCAATCTGCCGCCATCAGCAATGTGGTCGGTGTAATCCGTGATGTGGCCGAGCAAACCAATCTGCTTGCCTTGAACGCTGCCATCGAAGCCGCCCGGGCAGGCGAAGCCGGCCGCGGATTTGCCGTCGTAGCCGATGAGGTACGTAACCTCGCAGCCCGTTCCGCCACTGCCAGCAATGAAATCGCCAGCTTTGCCAGCGCCATACGCAGCGCTGCCGATGATGCGGTCAATCGGATGCAGGCAACCGTCCGGATCGTGGAAAGCGGTCGGCAGAACACCGATGCTGCGAGTGAAACCATCGAGCGTATACAGCAAGGCAGTGCCGGCGTAGCAAAAATTATCGAAGCGATTGCCGATACACTGACCGAGCAACGCACCGCCAGTCAGTTGCTGACCCAACACCTGGAATCGATCTCGGGTATGAGCGAAGCCAATGCCAACTCAGCAAGCCAAGGGGCTAGCTCCGCACAACAGCTTCACGTACTTGCAAGCCGCCTAGCCGAAACCGCGCGGCGTTTCTCGGTTTAAGCCACTCTTCCTATCCATGCCCCGCTTACCTTTTGCCGCCTGGTTAAACACTAGGCGGTCTGTGCTGTCTGCTACACTCGCCACGCGCAAGAGTAGCCCCATCTGGATACACCCCCTCTAGCCACAGATAAAAGAATACTCATTTCGGGAAACTGCATGCATCAACACAACCAGTTCGACCTGTTCAAGCAACGGCGCTTTCTGCCATTGTTCATCACCCAGTTTCTTGGCGCGTTCAATGACAACCTGTTCAAGAACGCGATGTTGGTGATGATCACCTTCTTTGGTCTGGGTTTCGCCGGGCTGGATGCGCCCACCCTGGTCAACGCTGCTGCTGGTATTTTCATCCTGCCATTTTTTCTCTTCTCGGCTACTGCGGGCCAGCTGGCCGAGAAATTCGATAAAGCCACGCTGGCGCGTTGGATCAAGCTGCTGGAAATCGCCATCATGCTCGTGGCTTCCGTCGGTTTTATGTACCGCAACGCCGCGCTTTTGATGTTCTGCCTGTTCCTGATGGGGGTGCACTCCACCCTGTTCGGTCCGCTCAAATATTCGATACTGCCGCAGTATCTGAACGAACGGGAACTGCTTGGCGGTAACGGCTTGATAGAAATGGGCACCTTTGTGGCCATCCTGTTGGGTCAGATCGGCGGCACGATACTGGTGGAACGCAGCCCCGACAATGTTGCGGTTATTGCCACTGCCTGTGTAGGCGTGGCCATACTGGGCTACCTGAGCAGCCGCGCCATGCCGCCGGCTCCACCCCAAGTCCAGGACCTTAAGATCAACTGGAATGTCTTCAGCGAAACCTGGAACATCATCCGCCTAAGCCGGCGTAATCTCACGGTTTTCCATTCCCTGATGGGCATTTCCTGGTTTTGGTTCTTCGGTGCGGTCTACCTCACCCAGTTGCCAAGCTTTGCCAAGGGGGTGCTGGGTGGCAATGCCGAGGTCTATACCCTGCTGGTTGCCCTATTCTCGGTGGGGGTAGGTGCGGGCTCCGCACTGTGTGAAGTCTTGTCAGGCCGCAAGATCGAAGTCGGTCTTGTACCATTCGGCTCGATAGGCATGTGCATTTTCGGCATCGATCTTTATTTCGCCACACCAACCATCCCTGCAGCCGGTATCGGGGCGATCGCCTTCCTGAGTGACCCACATCATTGGCGGCTCATGGCCGACTTTACCCTGCTGGGCATCTTCGGCGGCTTCTTTATCGTACCGCTCTATGCCTTGATCCAATTACGCAGTGAACCGGAATACCGCTCACGCATCATTGCCGCCAACAATATCCTTAACTCCTGCTTCATGGTCGTCTCGGCTGTCGTCAGCATCCTTATCCTGCAGGCCGGCGTCAGCATTCCGCAGCTGCTCTTGATCGTGGCGCTGATGAACATTCCGGTCGCCTTCTATGTGTACGGCTTGCAACCCGAATTCCTCATGCGTTTTCTGGTATGGATTGCGACAAACACCATGTATCGCATCAAGGAACAGGGCCTGGAGAACATCCCCGAAGAAGGCGCTGCCGTGTTGATCTGCAACCATGTCAGCTTCATGGATGCGCTGGTGATTGGCGGAGCGATTCGTCGTCCCGTACGTTTTGTCATGGACCATCGCATCTTCAAAGTGCCATTGCTGAGCTTCATCTTCCGTACCGCAGGTGCTATCCCCATCGCCCCCGCCAAGGAGGACCCGGCAATGAAAGAGCGTGCATTCATCAAGGTGCAGGAATGCCTGTCGAATGGCGAGCTGGTCTGTATCTTCCCCGAGGGCAAGATTACTTACAACGGCGAGCTCAACCCCTTCCGCCCCGGCGTCATCGAAATCGCCCAGCGCAGTAATGCACCAGTGATTCCTATGGCGCTGCGTGGCCTCTGGGGTAGTTTTTTCAGTCGCAAAGATGGCACCGCGATGCTGAAAATGCCGCGAAGGTTCCGGTCGAAAATTGGTTTGGTAGCCAGCACACCGGTACCTGTTGAACAACTGGACTTGGATGATTTACAGGCACGGGTACTGGCTTTACGGGGACCGGACAAATAGTCTGATTTGTCGATCGCATATCTGGGTAAAGTGAGCGCAGAACGCGAGCTTGCTTTACCTTGCTTTGCCCTGGTTACCCCCACCCACTTCAGTCTCTTAGTACCTCTGCTAAGTGTCAGCAACACGACGCTGAATAGGTTCTTAGCCCACACTAGATTGTAAAAAGTCGTCACTACCCCATGAATGTTCTGTTTTGTGAGAGCTCATCCAATCTGGGTGGCCAAGAATTGCAAATATTGCTGCAAATGCAGTTATTGGCTGACAACGGCCATCGTACTATCCTCGCCTGCCGGGAAAATTCCGAGATCGCCCGTGAAGCCGCTCGACGCCAACTGGTTTGGCAACCCGTAGCTTTTCGCAGCAGCCTGCATTTGCCAAGCATCTGGGCTATTCGTAACCTGCTACGTACCGAGCATATCGACGCTGCGTTTTGCCACAGCGGGCATGACTGCAATACCCTGGCCCTGGCTGCGCGCACCATCAGCCGCCGGCCGCTGTTGATTCGAGCACGGACTTATCAACCAGGCATGCCCAAAGCGATCACCTACAACCGCTTGGTGGATAAGACCGTAGTGCCAAGCGAACATATGCGTCGGCAGATTCTGCTCAACCCTGCCATCAAACCTGACCGTATCAAGGTATTGCATCCTATCCTGCCTTTGGCGGATATCCGTGCGGGTGCAAGCCAACCCTTGCGTGACGACCTTGCCAAGATAGTGAATGGTCCAGGTCCGCTTATTGTTCATGCCGCCATGCTGCGCCCGGAAAAAGGCCACCGCACCATATTGGCGGCATTGCCCGGCCTGCGCCGTACCTTTCCTGAATTGCGCATTGTCTTTGCCGGGCAAGGAGTCGAATTGGAGCGTCTTCAAGCGGAAGTTACCCAATTGGGACTGGACGAAGCGGTGTACTTTGCCGGCTTGATGATGCCGGTATACCCACTGATGGCACGAGCTGATGTAGTCATCATGCCTTCGCTGTATGAACCGCTGGGGTTATCGCAGCTAGAGGCGCTGGCATTGGGTGTACCCGTAGCGGTATCCAATACAGGTGGGCTGCCTGAAACTGTAATACATGGCAAAACAGGCTGGGTTATCAGCCCAGGAGATACCGCTGCCTGGGAAACAGGACTGACCGAGGCACTATCGAACCCTACAAGTGCAAGAAAAATGGCAATGGATGGCCGCAAATGGGTGGAGGCCACCTATTCACCCGAAGCGCACCTTGCCGCTTTATTAGGGCACCTGGGCCAATACCCCGGTAACGTTGGGTGATATAGCCTTCAGCATTCATAGGTCGTTAATTGCTATAACACCCTATCTATCGGCCCGACTTTGTTTCACATAGGTCGGGCTTTTGTTTATCGGTTGCTTCCTAGCGTCAGAATCGACATGCACCCAGTTCTCCTGTTCAAAAGCCTGCTCGCGCCTTATCGCACCCGTATCGTGATGGCGGCTATTGCCCTGGTTATAGCTGCAGGCTGCATGTTGCTGGTTGGTCAGGGTTTACGGGCTGTGATCGACAAGGGGTTTGTCGACAGCAACCCAGCATTGCTCGACCAAGCTTTACTGGCGCTGTTCGGGTTGATCGCCATCATGGCCAGCGCAACCTATGTACGGTTTTATCTTGTGTCGTAGCTGGGTGAACGCGTCACGGCAGACTTGCGACGCAAGGTGTTCGACCACCTCCTCACTCTGCCACCTTCGTTTTTTGAAACCGGCCGTACCGGCGAGGTGAATTCCAGGTTGACCAATGACACCACCCAAATCGAGACGGTGATTGGATCATCGGCATCTATGGCATTACGCAATGCACTGATGCTGATTGGTGGCCTGATCATGCTGGCAGTGACCAGTTTGAAACTGACCTTGCTCGTATTGATTTGTGTGCCCCTGGTCGTAGCTCCCATCCTCTTATTCGGCCGGCGTGTACGCAAACTTTCACGCCAGAGCCAGGACAAGGTAGCAGCAGTCAGCAGCGTTATCGACGAGACTGTGCATGAGATCCGTACAGTCCAGGCTTATGGCCATGAACCCAGCGACCGGGCAGCCTTTGCAGAACGGGTTGAAGCAACCTTTGCTACAGGCAAACAGCGTATACGCCAACGCGCCACCATGATTGTAGCCGTCATGGTGTTGGTGTTTGGGGCAGTTGCCGCAATTCTATGGGTAGGTGGCCACGACGTTTTGACGGGTAAAATCAGTGCTGGACAGTTATCCGCCTTTGTCTTCTATGCGGTGATTGTTGCAGGTGCCGTTGCCACTATTTCAGAAGTAATCGGCGACGTGCAACGCGCGGCCGGCACGCTGGAGCGGTTGCTGGAATTGCTGAGTACTCAACCCGATGTAGCAAACCCTTCAGTACCGCAATCCATGCCAGAGCCTGCCCTCGGTGCGGTCAGTTTTGAAGCGATACGATTTCACTACCCGACCCGGCCAGAACAGGCAGCCCTCATCGACTTCAGCCTTACCATCGCCCCTGGTGAGAAAGTCGCGCTGGTTGGCCCAAGCGGAGCGGGTAAAAGCACGGTGTTCCAGTTACTACTGCGCTTCTACGACCCAGCCAATGGCATAATACGCGTTGGGGTTGATCTGCGAGACGTCTCTATCGAGGCATTGCGCAGTCGCATCGCCCTCGTTTCACAAGAAGCCGTGATTTTCGCCATGAGCGTGCTGGACAATGTCCACTATGGCCGACCAGATGCCAGCGAAGCAGCAGTAAGGGCAGCCTGTGACGCTGCCTTCGCCAGTGAGTTCGTTGAACAGTTGCCAGAGGGATATCACACCGATCTTGGCGAACGCGGAGTACGGCTATCAGGCGGCCAACGCCAACGTATTGCCATCGCACGCGCCATTCTGGCTGATCGGCCTATTCTGTTGCTCGATGAAGCAACCAGCGCACTGGATTCACACAGTGAACGAATGGTTCAACAAGCGCTCGACCGGCTTATGCAAAGCCGCACCACCTTGATCATCGCACATCGTTTATCCACGGTACTGCATGCCGATCGCATCGTACTGGTCGAAGCGGGGCACATTGCAGGCTGAATCCCCCCGGTTTTCGTGGAGGCTCAGTTGTTAGAGACAGGTGAACTGTGCCTGCTCGTTTAGCCGTCGGTAATAAGCTGTCTCCGCTTCTGCTGGTGGCACGTAGCCGATTGAGCTTAGTAACCGATGGTGGTTGTACCACGCAACCCACTCCAACGTGGCCAGTTCGACCGCTTCCCGCGTTTTCCAGGA
>NZ_JBQXDJ010000057.1:0-23324 GCF_052601015.1 Chitinimonas violaceus
GCGAGGCTGAAGCATTACCGTGCAGTGGCGTTCCGGTTCGACAAACTGAAACGGAACTATGAAAGCATGGTTGCCATGGCCTGTGGGTTTCTATGGCTACCTATGTGAAACGTCAACAGACCCTAGTGAATGAAGAAATAATTGGTGATTTCCATCTGGTTTCATCACAGAGCGCGGCTGGTGCGCTCGACTGCGCAATCGATCAGCATCTATTGCCAGGTACAGTATTTTGCATTGCAAATTCATTAGAACTTGGGCCATTAGACGATGGCCACAAGCGTGCCCATTTTTGGCGAATGCTTGAAAAAGAGTGCTACGGAGAAGCATTTTTCGAGGAAATATGGGATCCGAAATATGACGTGATCGATCGAGACCCAAATAACGGCTTTGCTGCTTGGCAAACATTCAAACGGCGTCTTGAGCTAGATAAACCAAAACGCCTGTTGGTTTGGGCAAGTGGCAGTGCTTCTGATTACATTTTCTTACGCATGGCTTGCCACTGGCTAGGTAAGTGTCAAATACCAATGCTGCACGTGCCAGTACCGGCGTACGATGGATACCAAGCTGTAGGTAGCCATACTGGTCGCGCACTAACCACCTTTTCATCCAATGCAGTGTTGCTATCTCAACCAACCATCGATCAACGGGCACAGGAATTTCTATCGATTGCAGCACAAACTGAACAATTGCGAGAGTGCAATGACGATGGCGACTTGGTGTTTCAAGATATATCCGTCCATGACTGCTTATTGCTTGGCGCATGTACAGAAGAGTGGCGCAGCGCTACACAGGTAATTAGCGATGTGATGGGACGTCATAGTACGAGGAATCCACTGAACTATGTCTATTTGGGTTCACGGTTGAAGCATTTGATCAGCATCGGTCAAGTACTCGCAGACAACCAAACTATTGCCCCGTGGGATTTTTCTGTTCGGTTGGCGACAGCATCCTACTAACTCTCAGCAGGTCGACTATTCAATCAAAGCAATAAAAAAGAGCGCCATAGCGCTCTTTTTTATTTCACAACAGATTTACTTAGCGTAAACCGGAAACCGGCTGGTCAAGGCATGCGCCTTGGCCTTTACGGCTGCGATATTTGCTTCATCCGTTGGTTTATCCAATACATCGGCCACTAGGTTTGCAACGGCGATGGCTTCTTCTTCCTTGAAACCACGGGTGGTGATCGCGGGGGAGCCGATACGGATGCCCGAGGTCACGAATGGGCTTTCTGGGTCATTCGGAATCGCGTTTTTATTTACGGTGATGTGCGCCTGGCCCAGGATGGCGTCTGCAGCCTTACCTGTCAGCCCCTTAGGACGCAGGTCAACCAGGAAAACGTGGCTTTCGGTACGGCCGGAAATAATACGCAGCCCACGCTCAGCCAGGGTTTTGGCCATGATCGCAGCGTTCTTGAGGACCTGTTCCTGGTAGACCTTGAACTCTGGCGTCAACGCTTCTTTGAAGGCCACTGCCTTAGCAGCGATCACATGCATCAATGGACCGCCTTGCAGCGAGGGAAACACGTTGCTGTTCAACATCTTTTCGTGTTCAGCCTTAGCCAGGATGATGCCGCCGCGCGGGCCACGCAAGGTCTTGTGGGTAGTCGAGGTAACGAAGTCGGCATGCGGTACTGGATTGGGATAGACGCCTGCCGCGATCAGGCCGGCATAGTGCGCCATATCCACCATGAAATACGCGCCAACCTTCCTGGCAATCTCAGCCATACGGGCAAAATCGAAACGCAGAGCGTAAGCTGATGCACCACCGATAATCAGCTTGGGCTTCTCGGCGATGGCAATACGCTCCATCTCGTCGTAATCGATCTCTTCTTTTTCGTTCAAGCCGTAAGGCACGATCTTGAACAGCTTGCCAGACAAGTTGGCAGGTGAGCCATGGGTCAGGTGACCACCATGACCAAGATTCATCCCCATGACGGTATCACCCGGCTTGAGGATGGAAAAATAGACAGCCTGATTGGCTTGCGAACCCGAATGCGGCTGTACGTTCGCATACTCAGCGCCAAACAACTGCTTCACACGGTCGATAGCAAGCTGCTCGACAATGTCCACATATTCGCAACCGCCATAGAAACGCTTGCCAGGGTAACCTTCGGCATACTTGTTGGTCAATTGCGAACCTTGCGCTTCCATCACAGCCGGACTGGTGTAATTTTCCGAAGCGATCAGCTCAATATGCTCGTGCTGACGGACAACTTCGCTTTCCATAGCAGCGGAAAGTTCAGAATCGTATTGGGCAATGGATAGCGGCTTGAACATGTCGGGGCTTCCGTAGGAAGGTTGGGAGTGAAGGCGAACATTTTACCATGCCCAACGCATGGAACGACTTGATTCCCTTACATGTTAGGCTCTCGTTATCCCCATCCTCACAAATGCCAACGGTGTGATATGGAACGTACTACCTGCCCCAAATGCGGCTACAGCCGTCAACCCAACGAGCCCGCACTCACAACGGAATGCCCACATTGCGGCATTGTCTTCGCCAAATACCAACAACACTTGGTTGACCGTACAGCAGGTCGCCTATCGATTCATGTCGAAGAAGAATCAGCAACCGGAGAGGGTTTACTTGATAAGCTGCGCGACCGACTATTCAGCGCGCCACAGAAAGCAGATAGCAGTGCGTTCACAGGTGAGGCCTTGCTTGCCATCATACTGATTGTGTGGGGCATCAGCTTCATTGGCAGTGATTGGCGAACGGGCGAAGCGGGCATGTCCTTTTTACACAATGTAAATCTGGCCTTCCACGAATTCGGTCATTTGTTGTTTCGCCCATTCGGTGAATGGATGATGTTTCTCGGTGGCAGCCTGTTTCAATGCTTGGTACCCCTATTGCTGGGGTCGGCTTTTATCTGGCGCGAGGCGAAACCCTTTTCGGCAGCGGTTTGCTTATGGTGGGTAGGCCAGAATCTGATCGACGTTGCCCCTTATATTGGCGATGCCCGTTCTTTGGCGCTGCCTTTGATTGGAGAATGGAGCGAGGATGCTGTCGAGGCTCGCATCTATCGCCACGACTGGCACAATATCCTCGAACCCATGGGTATGTTGAACTGGGAGCATCGCCTTGCCGCTTTGGCCCATTGGCTGGGAGCCACCATCATCTTCCTGGCTTGGCTTTGGATGGCCTGGTGGCTATGGCAGCGCTGGCAACTGGCGCAGCAGGATCGGGAATAGAAGTCCGGCCTCCCATCCCCAAAGCTGAGTCCATTACCTACTCAAAGCGGCTTGTACCAAGCTTGGCAAGTTCCCTGCGGAAGTGCTTTTAATGCTCGCCACGCAGGGTTCTCTGCTTTGGTCACAATCCTTTGACAGCGTAAATACCCAGCGTATTACGCCAAAATCCCCTGTAGTCCATACCGCAACCGAACAGAAAGCGGTCCTCCACATCGATACCAACGAAGTCGCCTTTCAAACCTGGGAAAGCCTTGCGGTTATGTACCTTATTGACCACAACAGCCGTCAACGCTTCAACTGCACCTTGTTCGCGACAGTAATCGAGAATCGCAGCGAGCGTGTTCCCTTCATCGAGGATATCGTCGATGATCAGCACCGTACGGCCGCGCATGTCATCGGTAGGCTTCACCTTCCACACGAGACCGCCGCCTTGGGTCTTGTCGCCATAACGCGTGGCGTGCAGGTAGGCCACTTCAAGCGGGAAATTCAATCGTGGCAGTAACTGGCCTGCTGCAATGATGCCGCCGTTCAACACCACATAAACGAGGGGCATCTTGTCTTTGAGGCGCTCGGTAATATCAGCCGCCATGCGGTCCAATGCAGCACTGACTTCTGCATCGTTATGCAGGCAGTCGGCCTCCCCCTTTACCTTGACAATCTCATCCAGATTCATTTGCTTCTCCCGACTGCTTGCGTCTGCGCTTAAAAAGGCGCGAAGGGTACCCATCAAAGCGCGTAATTTCAAGGGGTTGCGCACATCATAGTTTATTCGGGCGTGCGCTAAGCATTCGCTTGCTCTAATCTGCGCGCCACTTTCGCAAAAAAAGGACTAATAACCATGGCTATTTTTGAAATTCGACACCCATTGGTACGACACAAAATCGGCCTTGCCCGTGGTGCGGATATGAGCACCAAGAAGTTCCGAGAACTGACTGCGGAGATAGGCCGGCTGCTAGCCTACGAGGCTTGCAAGGATTTTCCGCTGGAGAAAGTCACCATCGAAGGCTGGTGCGGCCCGGTCCAGATCGAACGTATCAAGGGCAAGAAGGTGACCGTGGTGCCTATTCTGCGCGCTGGTATTGGCATGCTCGATGGCGTGCTCGACATGATGCCCAATGCAAAAATCAGTGTCGTGGGTCTCGCCCGTAATGAAGAAACACTGCAACCCGTGCCTTACTTCGAAAAATTTGTGGGCGACCTGGCTGAACGCACTGCCTTGATCATCGATCCTATGCTGGCGACTGGTGGTTCCATGGTAGCCACAGCAGATATGCTCAAACGCAATGGCTGCACCCAAATCAAAGCATTGGTATTGGTTGCCGCGCCAGAGGGCATCAAGTTGATGCAAGAGAAGCACCCGGATGTAGACATCTATACCGCAGCCATCGACAGCCACTTGAATGAGCATGGCTATATCATTCCTGGGCTGGGGGATGCGGGTGACAAGATCTTCGGAACAAAGCACAACTAAGTAATCTGTTCAATGCCTCGTGAGCTTGCGCAAGGTAATGCCAAGACAGCCTATGAGCAGCAGACACTTGAACCGCCTCTAAGAATTTGTTCAAGATCTATCACGAGCAGTTGTCAGCGAGGTGCAGCGCAGGAACCGGAATGTACTTGGGTACATGAGGCTACGAACTTCTTGGTGCAAAGCACCGTAGCAGTTCGGCGTCCTCCTTGCGGGGGCTTTCGAGCAACACATAAGCCCTGATCACGGCTGCGCAGTAAGATCATGAGCAGGTTCTAACACTGCAGACCGTTACAAAACCCTGGAAATGCATGAACGAAACACTTAAAACAGCACTGGCCGGCGCACAAATATTATTTGTCGCCTTCGGGGCGACTGTACTGGTGCCCTTGCTCACCGGTCTTAACCCAAGCCTCGCGTTACTAGGTGCCGGTGTGGGCACGTTGATCTTTCAACTGGTCACCCGCCGCCAAGTGCCGATTTACCTTGGCTCCAGCTTCGCATTTATTGCACCGGTGATCTATTCAGTACAAACCTGGGGAATGCCCGCCACCTTGGGTGCTTTGGCCAGCGCAAGCTTCTTCTACTATGTGGCCGCCGCCGTTGTGAAGTGGCGTGGTGTTGATTTCATCCACAAGATACTACCGCCGGTGGTGATTGGCCCTGTGGTGATGGTGATTGGCCTTGGCTTGGCGCAAGTGGCGGTTGGCATGGCGGCAGGGAAAGCCGGCAATACCCAGGTACTGCCCTACGGCACCGCGATGGCACTGGCAGCGATTTCGCTGGTTACCACCATGCTGGTCGCCATTAAGGCCCGGGGCATCATGAAGCTGGTGCCGATTCTGGCTGGCGTCGCTACGGGTTATATCGCTTCGATATTTCTGGATGTCGTGAACTTCCAACCGGTGCTTGATGCCCCCTGGTTTGCCCTGCCGGAGTTTGGCCAGCCCACATTCAATCTCGCAGCCATCCTGTTTATGATCCCGGTCGCCATCGCCCCTATTGTGGAGCACGTCGGCGGCATCCTCGCAATCGGGTCGGTAACCGGCAAGGACTACACCGAATCGCCCGGCCTGCATCGCACTTTGCTTGGCGATGGCTTGGCTGTGAATGTGGTTGGGTTGTTCGGAGGCCCACCCGTCACAACCTATGGCGAGGTTACCGGCGCAGTGATGCTGACACGTAACTTCAATCCGGTAGTGATGACCTGGGCTGCGGGTTTAGCAATTCTGCTGGCCTTCGTGGCCAAGTTCGGCGCATTGCTCAATACCATTCCCTTGCCGGTAATGGGGGGCATCATGCTGCTCCTGTTCGGGTCAATCGCCAGTATCGGCCTTAAAACCGTCATCGACGGTCGAGTAAACCTTAGCAACCCACGTAATCTCTGCATCATCTCTGTCGTGCTTGTCACCGGTATTGGCGGCATGTCGGTGCAGTTCAGCGATAGCTTTGGTCTGTCTGGGGTCAGCCTGTGCGGCATCCTGGCCATTGTCCTGAACCTGATCCTGCCCAAAGCCAGCGGCCAGAACACCGGGCACTAGAACTTGTTCAAGGTTTGCTTTAGCTCACAAAACTGTGAACGGGTTGTAACCAACTCTTCCATTCGGATGGGCTCGTTGCTTTTTCGCATAAAAAACCGGCACGCATGACAAGTGTCCCGACGAGGTGTACACTGCGCGCCGTCTTTGGGGAGTAGCCGTTCCGCCCATGCGCTGTCAGGACTTTTACTGCTAGCGCCTATTAAGTGTGGAAGTACACGTCAACATACTTGGTCCGCAGACCATGGCGTGTGCAACGAAGTCGCTCGACTTCGCCTGGCAAGACCATAGACGCATCCGACCGGCAAGGGGCCGCGGCGGACTGCGTCTATGCGTTTGCAGCCGGCCCCAGAGAAAAATCACATCATGGAAGCTTTCCTCGTTTCAACCGGCATTGTCGCCCTGGCTGAAATTGGCGATAAAACCCAGTTACTTGCATTGCTGCTGGCCGCCAAGTTTCGCAAGCCGATTCCTATCGTACTGGGCATTCTGGCCGCCACCCTCGTCAATCATGCGCTTGCCGGCGTTGTCGGCAATTGGCTGATGAGTCTGATCCATCCCGACACCATGCGCTGGCTATTGGGTGGCTCGTTTATCGCCATGGCCGGCTGGATGCTGATACCGGACAAGCTGAGCGAGAACGAAACGCGGTTCAGCGAACGGCTGGGCGTATTTGGCGCCACGCTCCTCGCTTTCTTCCTTGCGGAAATGGGAGATAAGACACAAATTGCCACCGTGGCGCTTGCGGCCAAGTTCAACGAGTACTGGTGGGTAATTGCGGGAAGTACTGCAGGGATGATGCTGGCTAACGCACCAGTGGTATGGATAGGCGACAAAACCGCCAAGTCGCTGCCCATCAAGTTGGTGCATCGCGTTGCAGCGGGCGTATTTGCGGTGCTGGGTATCGCAGCTATGATTGGCGCAGGCTGAGCCTGTTAAGGTCTGCTGCGCGTCGGTGATACGGCGTTAAAAACGCCCTCGGAATGCCCATTTACCACGCGTAAACTCCGCTTCCTCGGGCGTTTTCGCCTTGTCTCATCCTAGCTCGCGAGACTGTGGGCAGAGCCTCGTATGTAGGCCTGTCCGCTCTTATTCGTTCAATTCGGAGCGGATGCCGCGAATAATCTCTACTTCCGCTTCCGACTGGCTTTACGCAATGCGGCAACAGGATCTGCATTGGGCGATAACCCATCAACAGCAGTACGGAACACCAAGGCTTTTTCACTGAACCCGAATGCATGCGCAGAAAGATAGTTGCCGGAACCTGCGGACCGCACGCTAACCACAATCTCGGGCTTCTTGTCGCCATCCACATCGGCGAGCAAAACCTTTTCAACCGTACCATCACGCTCACGCACAAGGCCGGCAGTAAAGAATGTGGTTTCATCCTCTGGTGAAGCCGCCTCATACAGGCGCACGCTAAAACTACCGATCGAGCGTGCCTCGAAGTCCCCTTCTGCCACTACCGCGGTCTGCCCGGACGGGAGCTTGACCTTTGACACAAAGCGTGGCGGCTCCGCCGCATGCACGGCAGCGGATGCCAACAGGGCCAGGACCAATAGACAATGCTGTTTCATATCACTTTCCGCTTTCTTAGAATCTGTTCACGATATTACTGCGCAGCCATGATCAGGGCTTATGCGCTGTTCATGACAGATCTTGAACAAGTTCATTGAACCTATCTCAAAGTTGCGCGAGCCAGGATGAAATAAGACAAAACGCCCAGGGAAGCAAAACTTACGGATAGTAAGCTCGCATTCCAAGGGGGCTTTTTAACGCAATATTGCTGACCAGCAAATGAATTGCCAGACCCGGCAGGGACAGGGACTAAGCGTTAGAACTTCATACCCATGCTCAGCCAGTAGCGCCGGCCCTCATCCACCATCCAGTTTCCGTTCAAACCATTATTCCGGCCTCGCTCGTCTACTGCGACGATCTTGTCAGTCATGTTCAACACTGCCGCACTGAGACTAAGTGCTTTGTTGATCTGATAAGTTCCACCAAAATCCAAGGTGGTGGAAGCTTCACGTTCGCGTACGCCCCGGGCACCATTGCGGAACGCTGCCCAGTATTGCTTGCCTAGATAATTGGCACGCAGATAGCTGCTCAAAGCCTCGGTAGGCTGCCATTCCAGCTTGGCGCTCAGGACATGCGCAGGGGTCTTGTCCAGTGGTCGGCCTTCCAGCGAACTGCCATCGAAGGCTGGTTCACCGCCCCCTTTGCGACGCGAACGGGTATAGGTGTAATTACCCGAAGCACGCCATTCCTTGGCTAACGGCCAACTTGCCGCCAACTCCACACCGCGCAGCAACACGCGGTCGATATTGTCGAAGGTGTAGATATTTAGGGCGTTATTGAGCGGGTCGACGACACCGGTGTCGTAGCTGACCACCTTGTTCTTGAACTGATTGTTGAACAGCGCAACTGAAAGGCTACGGCCTTCAGCACCGTCGTAACGGATGCCGACTTCTTCGCTGAGGCTCTCTTCCGGCTTCAGATTCGGGTTGCCACACAGCGAACCCGTCTTTTGGGTGCCGCCGCCAGTACGCATACAATAACCCTGTTCGGACTGGCGTAGTGTAGGCGCCTTGAAGCCCTTGGCAGCACCACCGCGCAGTGTGATCGTATCGGTGAGCTTGTAAACGGCGTAAAGGCGTGGGCTCCAATGCGAGCTGTATCGGGAGGCCGAATCAAGACGCAACCCGCCCGTCAGTGTCAGGGCATCATTCACGGTAAACTCGTCTTCTGCAAACAATGCCGTCGACTTGGTCTTCACCCCATTAGGGCTGGCAGCGTGGCCCGCCACTACTGACTCCATACCAATGCCGTTCAACTTGTTCTGACTGAACTGCCCCCCGACATTGAGGGTATGGGTTTCGTATGGCAAGGTCACCAAGGCATCGAATACGGTATTCGTGATCTGAGGGCTGGAATTGCTTTTCGCGCCGTTATTCCAGGTGAGTTGCGTACCCACTTCCTGTTGCACGGCAAAACGTGAACTACCGAAATCCCACTTGCCACGGTGAGCAAGCGACCAGTGCTGGCGGTCGTGCCGAGTCTTCACGTAGTCGTCCTGTGCATCCAGCGTCTTACCGGGCGAACTGAGATAGGTCAGTTCGTTCTTGCCAACTTCCAGAATGATGTTCTGACTGATAGCTGGGCTAAGAATCAGCTTGGCTGCCGCGCTGGCATTGCGGGTGCCATATGCACCGCTGGTCGCATTGCCGGGGAAGAAAATCTTGTCCTCGTCTCGATCACTCAGGTTCCCATAAATCTGCAGGCCCAGCTTATCCCCATGTATGGGACCACCCACCCAGAAGTCACCTTGCTTGGTATCGCCATACTTACTGTCGGCCTGTTTGGTACCGCCCAGATTGATCGCACCTTGCCATTCCTTGGCATGCTTACGGGTGATGATATTGATCACCCCACCCATGGCATCGGCGCCGTAGAGCGAAGACATCGGCCCGCGTACAACTTCGATCCGTTCAATAGCTTGCAATGGCGGAATCAGGTAGGACTGAACCCCACCGGTACCACGATTCATCGTTTCGCGTGTGCCCTGGCGTTTGCCGTCGACCAGCACCAAGGTGTATTCACCGGGCAGACCGCGTATGGAGATATCGGTATCATTCGGTTCCGAACCGACAATGCTGATGCCCTCAACATTACGTACTGCGTCACCCAAGCTGCTGAAAGGCTGGCTTTCCAATTCCTTACGGGTAATCACGCTGATGCTGGCGGGCGCCTGCTTGATTTTCTGCTCGAAGCCACTGGCAGTAATCACCAGGGTTTCGGTCTTCTGAACTTCGCCAGCCAGGGCATTTACACCGCCGGCCAAGGCCAAGCCACATAGAAGGGCAAGCGGTTTACGCTTGAACTGAGTCTGCATCATGGTTACCTCTGTTTATGAATTCGCTTGGAACGCAGCAACGGGTAGAATCTTACAAATAGTAATGATTTTTATTGGCGTTTGAGGGGCGCCAGTATTCCATAAGCCAACGCTGTTTGCCTTTGCAAAGATGAAGAAAAGCTTTGCGACAGCGCAAGGCAATTTCCTGGAAACACTGATGTTTGCTGAAGCAACAGCTGAAACTGATATTGAGAACATTTCACCGGAATTTGTCTCACACAAGCTGCGCCCCGGCCTGATCGCACGTTGCAGCACGCGCAGCCATACCCATCTGGCACAAACGGAAACCGTCGTACCAGCTGGGTTGAATATCGTCCTGGTATTGGCGGGACAGGTGAATGTGGCTTACGGCGGGCGTACTTTCCGCTTTGGTCCGAATGTCACGGCGCGCGGGGTACGCCATGTTGGCCACATGGTGGCGCTGGCCGAACCAGACAGCTTTGCGCGCACCGACGCTACCGGCATTGCTGAGCGCAAAATCAGCCTGAGCATCACGCCCGAGTGGCTGGAACAGGCTGGCCTCGATGCACAAACGGGGCACGAAGCGATTCATAGCTTTTGTCGAAAACACCTCGCCTTGGCGCGTTGGCAGCCCTCACAGCGGGTTCAGGGCCTCGCTGAACAGATGCTGCGCCCCCCGGCATTTTCCCCTGCCTTGCAACAGCTTCATCAGGAAAGCCGGGCCATTGAGCTTGTCAGCGAAGCGCTCACCAGCCTGACCAACGCTACACCATCTACGCTACCTGCTAGGGAAAAAGCCCGCATGCGGCAATTGCGGGACTTGTTGGACAGCGGGGATGCCGATAACTGGAGTCTCGCCGACATCACGCTGGAGATCGGCCTGCATGAGCATGCCTTGCAACGTAACTTTCGCGCGAGCTTTGGCTGCACCGTGGTGGACTATATTCGCCGCCGCAAGCTGGAACAGGCCCGCATTGCCATCGAGCGCCACGACATCAGCGTCTCGGAAGCAGCCTTGCAGGCCGGTTATAACAGCCCAGCCAACTTCGCCACCGCCTTCAAGCGCATGTTTGGTATGTCGCCCAGCCAGCTTCGGGGGCGGTTGAACCGCTGACACCAGCCGCAAGCAGACTTTGAACAGGTTCTCAGGCTGAAAACACACCCGTAGAGAGATATCGATCCCCCCTGTCGCACACAATGCTGACAATGACTGCGTTTTGAACCTCAGCACTGAGCTTCAGCGCCGCAGCCATTGCACCGCCAGAACTCACTCCTGCAAAAATTCCCTCCTCCGCAGCCAGGCGACGTGTCATCTCCTCGGCTTCCTGCTGGTTCACTTCCATGATGCGGTCAATCTTGGAGAAGTCGCAGATACGGGGCACGTATTCCGGCGGCCATTTGCGGATGCCGGGAATCTGCGCACCATCCATGGGCTGCACACCAACAATCTGTACTGATGAATTCTGTTCCCGCAGATAGCGCCCCGTACCCATGATGGTACCGGTCGTGCCCATGCTGGAGACGAAGTGGGTAATACGACCTTCCGTATCGCGCCAAATTTCCGGTCCCGTACCTTCGTAATGAGCCAGCGCGTTATCCGAGTTGGCAAATTGGTCCAGGATGTAGCCTTCACCCGCATCACGCATCTTTTCGGCCAGATCGCGTGCGCCTTCTATGCTTTCCTGCTGCGTGACGAGAACGATTTCCGCACCGAAAGCCTTCATCGTCTGCCGGCGTTCAATACTTAAATGCTCTGGCATGATCAGGCGCATTTTGTACCCCATCACCGCTGCAGCCATCGCCAGCGCAATGCCGGTATTGCCGCTGGTGGCTTCGATCAGGGTATCGCCCGGCTTGATATCACCGCGCTCCTGGGCTCGGCGAATCATGCTGAGCGCAGGTCTATCCTTTACCGACCCGGCCGGGTTATTCCCTTCCAGCTTTGCCAGGACGATATTGGATGTCTCGCCAGGCAGATGCTTGAGACGAACCAAAGGGGTGTTACCGACGAAATCTTCCAGTTTGCGATGCATAAAGGGCGCTCCAGTTGCTTGCGGCTAACAAAATCCAGCGGCAGCGGTTCTGGCTAGACGCGCAAACGCAGACAGCACGTGCAACTTCACCAGAAGGACTTTGTCAGCCACATTAGGGCAGGCATTGTAACCGCGGGTGACGGTCAGCCTAAACGCCAATGGACATTTGTATATCTCAGAGCCTGTTCCCGATCTGTAATGCGCGGTTGTCTACTAGAAGCTAACGCGGCAGCTGTTTCTGCGCCCACGGGCGCCAATCCAGGCGCTCAACCCTCAGCCACCACTTGAACGCCGTGGTGTGCACATCCATGACACGCTCTTCGCCGTCGACAAGCACGAGATTACTCATGATGTCGTCCATGCTGGCGATATAGATGCCTATACCTTCTGTGTATTGCCAATGCCAGGATAAGTAGGCGGGCAGCTCTTCATCCTGCCCCAGCCATAGACTCAACCCGCTCCGTACTGTCATGTCAGTCGCCGGCGTCAGCGAACTGTGAACATGAACAAAATGCAGCAGCGCCAGACGCTCCTCAGAAATCAATGTAAAAGGAAGTGCATATTCCTCTGCATCGTTTCGACTAACTGGTTGATTTTGAATTGTCGATTGCACATGTCACCTCATTCACCATCACATGGTTATCAAAGGTGCGACCCAAATGGCCGAACCAATGAGGAATAACTTCGGATGATGTACGGGTAGGCGCCGGCAGGTAACTGTAAGACCTTACAGTTACGCAAAGACGGCAATCGGCGTGAAATGCAGGCACTCAATCGAACCCGACAAGGAGTGCAAAATGAAATGCTTACAAGGTCTCTTCAATAAAACCGCCAAGTCCACAAACAACCTGCAAGCGCTGTCTACGGAAGAATTGATGGCCGTATTCGGCGGCACCAACCCAAATGACCCCACTCCAAACCGGCCGAACGACACTGTCCCCTCCCCCAGCCCCACAACCGGGATTGGTGGCTAAGCAGGTCAAAAAGAATGGAATATGTCGTCAACGTAAATGGCTGTTTGTGACTCATCGCAAACAGCCTTGGCAGGATGAAGCGCAGTACAGGCAGTAGTGTACTCCGAGTACACAAGGCTGCGGATCTTTAGGCACACCAAACTCTGGCGGTTTGATAGGCCCAGACAAGGGCTATCAGACACCTTATGAAACCGCGCACGGTATGCATAACAAGACAGCCAACAGATTTTCTACCTGTTAACGATCTTGCTATGCCTGGCAGTATTCAATGACACATCAGGACGGCGAAGCTCAATAGATCAGTTGCAAGCGCAACGCCTTGATAACAGCCTGATGCTTGTTGGCGCAATCGAGCTTGTGCACCGCATTTTGCAGGTGGAATACCGCCGTTCGTTCGGTAACGCCAATAATTTGCCCAACCTCCCAAGCAGTCTTGCCTTCCATGGTCCAGCGAAGGCATTCCAGCTCCCGCGCCGTCAAAGCTTGTGACACCGTTTCCGGTGGTGGTAACCACAACTGGCTGGCTGGCGGCAACGCCATATTGGCGAAAAGCTGCAGCTGCGCGCACGCCATCCCCAACTCTGCGGGCGCAAGCAACTCTCGGTCACGCACAGCCTCCACATATAACCTCACCCGCCCATTCTGGGATCGGGCCCCCACTTCGATTCCGGACTTCAACCCAGCACCAGCGAGTATCTCACCCAGCTCCCCTGCACCTTCCCGCTGGTAGTAGGCCGTATCCCAGGCGACAGGCTGTATCCGCTCCCGTCGCCCTATGGCCTTGGGGTCCTTGGCCAAAAACTTCTGATTGGTCCAGGCCTCTTCCAACCATGCTTGCGGATAATGGGCAAGGCCGCGTTCTATCGGCTTGCCACTAGGTTGGTCCGCCACCACACAAATATCGAAATAATCAAAACCCAACAACTGCGAGAGCTTGCTCAACTCCGCCAGCAATGCCCCCTCCTCCTTCACCGACAACAGCCCGCTGTAGAGCTCTTCTATCATTTTATTATCAGCGCCTAAGTTGGTTATCCCTAATTCCCTAATTCTTTTCTTCCAAGGGTATAACACGGGTCGCTTTTAACTAAAGCGGAAGGCACCGGGGTGAAAGAAGGTGTTGGAATGACGCCCACGTCAATTGCATAGGCTGATTGGCAGAAAAATAAAGCCGCCTTGACTGGGGCGGCTTTGAAAGGAAAACATCAAGCTTTAGGGGGTACCGGTGTAGGGGGACGCTGTTTCAGAACTGTCACGACGGTACGACGATCCGCCTCACTACACACCCCGGTGTGCGTACCGGTAACCTGACAAGCCTTCGCATCCCAGTACAACACCATCTTCTGCCCAGGCGATACGACCTCCATACGCAGGCTGCTGTCAGCACCGAATTCCACATCTGCATCGCCACGCGTATTCACCTGGCCTTGCACATAAATCACCACTTCACGCGCACCGTCCCAATACCGGGCATGGGCTTGTTCCGACTTGCCACTGAAAACAGCCGGTGGGGCGGGTGGCTGAGGGGGTAATGCATCCATGAGTTGTCTCCTTATCTGATTTTGTCGAATGCTGCCTGCTGCTCAAAAGAACCGGCCACTGCCATCGAAGCCGATATTCAGCTTCATAAACCAGTTACGTTCCTTGGCCTGGAACGGATTTACCAAGTCCTGCTCAATGTCCCGTCCGCTCGCCACACCAACATACAAAGTAGAAATCGGCGAAGGGCGCCAGCTGTACATCAACTGCCAATCTCGTGACTGCTGCTTAGCGGGGCGATTCGGATTGATATACCGCGCCAGTTCACGTTCAACCTGCCAATCACGCACGATTGCACGCAAATAGCTACGCTCGTTCAAAAAGAAGTAACTGCGTAAATCCAGCGCGCGTTCAGTAAATGTGGTTTCACCATTACTTGCCACACGAGTGCCCGATGCACTGAATTCAAATCGCAGTGCATTGCTGGGCAGCCAGCTATTGCTCAATTTCAATAACCGCTGCCTTGCCTGGCGTACGTTATCGCGGTCAATTTCGCCGCTGAATACACCTTGCAACGACAACTTCAAGCTGTCCACCGGCGTTGCATCCAACGCGACTTCAATACCGCTACGATTGAACATCTGGCCCTGATACCGCCCTTCCCGGCTCATCAACCACGCTGTCGCCTGGGTCTGCCCCCTGCCCGTACCGGAAATCGCCAGCTGTGCCACCTTGTCCTGCAGCTCGCCTTTCAAATCATGCCGAACCCAACCTTCGGTCTGCAGGTAAGCGCGATACAGCAACGCATTGTCATCAAACACGAAGTCGCGCCGGACAAAACCATTCAGCTTACGAAAGTTAATACGGGGCATAAGGCCCAGGTCGGCACGAAATCCCTCGTCCACCTCCTGCCGATCTGCACTGGCCGACCAGTTGCCATCGCGGTAACCCAACCGGAAAAAACTGGCGAGACCGTTGCTGCTTTTGCCATTCGGATCATCCGTGCCGGAACTCAGTACACCGGCGTCCAACTTGAAGCGCGGGGTGAGCTGCGCGCTGCCATCCACCCCCACCAAATGGTTCTGGTAGCCCGAAGCCTGCCGATTCACAACACTGACTGCCGCCTGCCCGATGCCATCGAACTGATGGCGATACCGCAGCGCCAGATTGTCGCTGGCCAGATCGCTACCATCTGCGGCACGGTAAGTAGCCAGACGAGACCCGCTCAACCCAGGCATGACCAAGGTTGTCTGCGTATCACGTGCATACAACATGGCCATATCGCCACCAACAAAACTGAACCGGCCGAATACAGCAGCATCCGGCGTGCCGATATTGCGCGAATAGAACGGACGCTGAAACTGCAAGAATGAATTGGTCACATCAACAAAAAACGGCCGTTGCTCGGGGTTGTCGAACACATCGGCGCTGTTGTTGCTCAACCGTGTATTGTCAGACTCCACCTGCGAGAAGTCCGGCTTCAGCGCCAGCGCCAGGCTAGCCCCCCGCAGTGGCCGCCAAGTCAGATCCAGTCCCACGTTGCCATCGCGCTTCTTAGGCAGGGTCGCCCCATTTTCGGTACGGTAGGTACCCGTTTCCAACCAGGACACCGCGCCTTCAAACTCGCTGAGTGTCAATTGCCGCTCAAGCTGCATATCCACCGGATCAAACCGGCAGACCATGCACGGACGTGACCGGTCCATCTTCTGACTTGCAAACACGTACCCGGCTTCCCGCGGCAAGGTACGGCGAAAATCAAATGCCCACTGCTGATGCTTATCCGCCGCCAGTGGCAGCTGCGTCAGCGGAATACCCATCTGCACCGAATAACCATCGGCCTCCTTTTGCACTTCCGCATTCCACCGTGCATTCCACGCCGAATCTTCTTCCTGCCGGGCTTCATTCCAATGTGCATCCATCTGCACACCGGCTGCCGACACCCAGAATAGAAAAGCTTCATTTCCCCCTGGGCCGGAGGGAGAAATCAACACCCCCACCGCATCGTCACCCTGGATATTGTCACGCTCCCGAATGCGGGCTCTGATCTTGTCGGTCTCTCCCTCTCTGGCATGAAAGCGTACCCACAAGGTATTGTCCGCAACCAGGTATTGCGCGGTGGTCTCACGCTGCGCCGGTGCGTTGTCGCCAGGTTCGATCTCATAACCCAGCTTTACCTCACGTGCCTCAGTCCAATTTATGGCGGTATGAGACCAGGCTGTGCTGCACAATAAGGCGGAAATCGCACCGAACCAAAAAGGTATCCCTCTGTTGCTTTCCGCCATTCTTATTATCACCAGGCAACCTTAATCTAAGTATTTCTGAACAACCTCGGCGACAGCATCGTCCAGGCTTTGAGCCGGGATATCAAGCCGGATAACATGGCTATGTGCCGCAAAACAGACACTCTCACCATCGATGAAATATAAAATCTCGCCAAACTCGCTGCCAAATGCCCGGGCAATAACAACGCTGTAATATTCGAGCCGTTGTTGCAATTCACTTTCCAGCGTGTTGGAGAAAAATACTTTCTCACCAACAATCACCGCAACCAAGGGCACGCCCGCAGGCCGGTCAACCACAAAAGTATGCCAATAGGTTTTTGGCGGTGTATTTCGCTTCCAGGTACGGAAATCAAATACCGACTTATAAATGGGCGCTTTAAAGTCAGCCACTTCCGGCGCTACACTGCCAAAAGCATATTCGTATCTTGGCACGGAGCAATCGGGCAGATTTTCCTGCACTCTTTGCCATTGCAAATACAGCGGAAGATAATCTCCACATAATCCATACATACCTGCCCTTGCGCTGGCATTCGGTATATTGTTGATCTGCGTACGCAATACATCTTCCAGTTCTGTTTGCAGAATCCGAGTGTCTTCTTTACTTTGCGTCAATGTCTTAGCATTGATCAAAGCACGATTAAGGCATGCTGTGGCCTTTAACATGGGTTGCTGCCAATTCGTATTATTGAAATGCAGATTGCAACAACCATCCTCACTTAAATCGAGATACGCATTACCCACCAGGTCAGCCAAATCTAATGTGGCGACATTGGTATTCTTTTCGCTGAGTCTGCTCAGCGAGGCGCTGATAACATCACCACTATCACGAGAAGTCAGTGCGACTAGCATAATGCCTCCTGAATATTATAAAGGCGCTAAAGTTGTGTGCGATGCGTAGATATTACGAACATCGATACTCATTTTCCGATACAGCGCGAACAACCAATTTGGTGAATGACCAATCAGCTTTAAACATTTATCCAATTCGGCCACACGAAAACCGCGTGCGCACTTGGCAATCAGTTCAGCGGATTGTTTGCGTAATTCCAAATTATCCGTGCTTGCATACAACAAGCGATAAAAGTGGAATAGTCCGAAGTAAATAAATACAGCGTGTGTAAAGGCATTGTAGGGAATCGGGTTACCTGTCCAAGGTGATACAGGCCGCATTAATGCGGTTTGTTCGTAACCCACAAAACTCCCGTGCCGGTTTTCATACATTGCAAGGAAGTTATGCAATGATTCGTGAATCAACGCATCGGCCAGATCAATAACACGTGTTTGTGCCAAATGGGGATTAAGCAGACGTATTTCCCCAATATCGCGTGGATCTGTCTCTGCCGCGGTGACATCGTCGTCAGCGCAGCGAATTCGAATAACGCGGGTGACACTGCGGATCATCGCGCCTGCCGTACTGGCTACGCTATCCACAATCGCCATCGCCGCATGCAGTTTTTCCAATGTCAAAGCACGATCAGCATCACTCATCGCCATGGGAGGACGGCACAATACGCTGCTTTCAACTTCAATTCGGTGGCTATGTACACTATCAAAATCAATTTCTATTTCACCGCCTAATAAATATTCAGGTGAAATCGACTTTTGCTGTAACGCTGCAGCATGATCAAAATAAGCACGTAACGAAGCCTTGCAATCATCCAATCCCAACGTGCTGCCTGATTGCGAGAAGATTCGGAACAAATGAGGCGCAAGCAGCGCTTTCTGTAAAGTTTCTTCAGTTAAACCTACGGGCATCGATACACGGTCTTCCTGCGATGTATCGCTCTGGACAATCCAGCTGGCTTCTTTCAACCAATGCGTGAGTTGCAATACATGCTCATCCAGAATATCGCAGCCAAAAGGCGGTGTATTTGTCGGCCATTGCAACAGATAATAAATTTGCGTAGTACTCATGGCATGTCCCGGTGTTGTATTGCGCGTGGTAGATGAATACAGCTTTATTCAATCGTCTGAGTGGCTGGAATGATGATCAATTCAATTACGATCTGAACATCATTCCGAGCCTTTTAGACTCAACGCGCTAGATAATCGACTGGTATCAGGCGTCAAAACCGTTATCGTTGGCAGTACCCAACAGCACGCCAGTTTGGGTAGCTGCAGCCAAACGGTTTTGTTGTTGCTGTTGTTGCTGTTGTTGTTGCTGTGCGCGGGCCAGATTTACACCGTTGAAATCAGCAACAGCTTCAATCTTGGCAATATGTCCAGCCTTGATGTCATTTGCAGCCATTGCAGGTGCAGCAGTCAACACAGCAGCAGCAAACAGAGTGGACAGTGTCAGTTCTTTTTTCATGATTTTCTCTTTTCTTTAATTGGTTGAAATGGGAGTATTAATTCGAATTAAGCGTCGAAACCGTTATCGCTGCTGGCGCCAAGCAATACGCCAGTTTGGGTAGCTGCAGCCAAACGATTTTGTTGTTGCTGTTGTTGCTGTTGTTGTTGCTGGGCACGGGCCAGATTTACACCATTTAAATCAGCCACAGCTTCAATCTTGGCAATATGTCCAGCCTTGATATCATTTGCAGCCATTGCAGGAGCAGCGCTCATTACAGCAGCAGCAAGCAAAGTGGACAGTGTCAGTTCTTTTTTCATGATTTTCTCTCTCATTTGATTGGCCTAATTGGCCAGGGTTATTTAGCTATTTAACGTTGGCGTTTTGTCGCTTTCGTTAGGACAGATTATTCGCATAACGACGTCGCAGAACTAGCTGTTAACTCTTACAGGACGAAAGAGAAAGCCTCGGAAATTCAAATTTGAGAATGGATTTGAATCGACATAAAAAAAGCCCCGCCAAAGGCGGGGCAAGTAAGTCTCACACTCTAAAGCTTCAGGCTGGCACCAAAACCAACCTTTAATTACTCGGGAAAAAGTCCTTGAGCGGCTTTTTCAGGTTGATCAACCACAACTGCGTATCGCGTTCCGGTCCCTGACTGATTCGGAATTCTACATCGGCACGCTTGTCCTTACTATCAAACAGTATTCCTTTTTCATCGATCGAATACGCCTCCGGGTCGTCATCCGGTCCGTTCATGCTGGCTTTCAGGCCAAAATCGTTATCGCTGATCACTGCAAGCTCCCTAGCATCCGCCAGTTTGCCTGCATTACCGATGACAGCCAGTCCTTCCGCTTTCTCCGCTCGCCAGCCTATATCACGCAAATCAAAAAGTCGTGTCTTTTTGGCCATACGCAATCCGGTATTACGGTTAGCTTTGGCTTGATCTTTATGTGTTGCCGCCTCACCGGCACCCTCAAGCTTCGCCAATACATCAGCATTGCCATATTCAAGGGCTTTGCCATTTACCAGCGTCAAATCCGTCAGATCCTGTGCTGCACCGATATCGACTAGGTAGACTACATGACGGAGTTTTTTGTTCCTGGCTTTGCCTTGTTCTATCAACAAAAAATGCGTTTCATCGATTGCGACAAGATCACCGATCTTGGCATTGCCACTTTTCTTATAGTCCTGAATATCATGAGGGTAGGCAAACATCTGGGTTGCCCCGCTCTTGGGGTCCAACGTGACAATACGCAGGAACTGGGCAGTGTTCCTGGTTTGTTTCCCGATATCGAGCGTACTTTGCATGATCGCCACCACCTTACCGCCAGGGGTGACAGCAATACCTTCCAACCCACGGTTCAGCTGACGCTGGGCCAGAATCTCGGGTAGCCTAGCACCAGGGCCGTAGCGCTGCTTCACTTCACCGGACTTGCCATCTACTTGTGCAATGAACGGCCCGTACTCATCGGAAATCCAGAAATCGCCAATTTCATCAAGGGCTAATCCTTCCGGGTCCAAGCCTGCAACAGCAGATGCCAACGGCTTCAGATCGTCACCAAGGGGGATTTCCCCTTCTGCGCGCCCCGCCCCCACGCCGGGAGGCCGTCCGCTGATGGGCTTACCCTTGTGTTTGATTGCAAAACTGGAGACGAGCTTGGCAGCGCCTGTACGCTGCACGGTGATCACCCCCACACGCGGTGCAAAATCCGGCAACAGGAAGACCTTGGACGACAATACCCTGTCACCCGCCCTCACCATCGGCGAATCCGTGTTGGGTCCGCGATCGGTCAGGGTCCAAAAGCTTAGCGAACCGTCTTTCTCGTAACCCTTGAAATACAGACCAGACCCATAGGATGCGGGCAGCCCTTTAGGAAATTCGCTGCTGAAACGGCCTGCGTACGGTAGATATTCCTTAGCCGGTAACTGCAACGAATAACGGACTACGCTTGCCACGCCATCATCTGCTGCATGAGCCGCCAAGCCCAGCGCCCCAATGATGGCAGCAATAATGCGTCGTCCCAGTCCGTACCGATCAGCGCTGCTCATACAGCCAATCGATATAGCGGCTGACGCCTTCTTCCACCGTCAGAAAAGAATGGTCATACCCAATCGCGCGTAGTTTGGTGATATCGGCCTCGGTATAGCTTTGGTATTTGCCAACCAATGCTGGTGGAAAAGGAATGTACTCAATGATGCCCTGTGCCACCAGGTCAGCCAGCGACAGCGGTGGCTTGCCCTCATGGCGGCGGCAGGCATTCACATTGGCGACTGCAAGCTCATTGAAGCTTTGCGCCCTGCCCGTACCCAAGTTGACGACGCCCGACTGCTTGGGATGATCGAGAAAATGCAGATTCACACGCACTACATCCTCGATCGAGATGAAGTCCCGACGCTGTTCACCATCGCCATAGCCATCGCTACCTGCAAACAACTTCACCTTGCCGTGCTCGCGATACTGGTTGAAATGGTGGTAAGCCACCGACGCCATACGGTCTTTGTGCGCCTCCCGCTGGCCATAGACATTGAAGTAACGCAGACCCACCACCTGGGCTGTCAGCTCTTCCCAACGTCGGCGGATGATCTGATCAAACAGGAACTTGGAATAGCCATAGACGTTCAGCGGCGCTTCAAACTCGCGTGACTCCTTGAACACCTTGCCAGCGCCATACACTGAGGCACTTGAGGCATAGATGAAAGGGATCTCCTCGATCTGGCAATAGTCGAGCAACGCCAGCGAGTACTGATAGTTATTGTCCATCATGTACTGGCCATCCAGCTCCATGGTGTCGGAGCACGCACCCTGGTGCAGCACTGCCTGAATTTCGCCATCGAAATCACCTGCATCAAGCTGCTCGATGAAGTCTGCCTTGTCGACGTAATGGCTTATTTCGCAATCGACCAGATTCTTGAACTTGTCCCCCTTCTTCAGATTGTCGACCGCGATAATGTCGCTGCTCCCGCGCGCGTTCAGCGCCTTCACGAGATTCGAGCCGATAAAGCCGGCCGCGCCGGTAACCACGATATACATGGGGAGTCCTTGGAAAGTCGAAATGTCAGGTTGTCGGCCGACGTTTTATACGATGCATCAAAACCCGATGCGTTCGAAAAAGATAGAACGTATGCCCACAGAAACCCAGATTTTAACGCTGCCCGATCAATCGCGCCGCTTAGAACCTGTTCAACGTTTCGAGAGCTAGACCAAGACAAGGCGAAAACAGCTGAGGAAGCAGCGTTTACGAGCGGTAAATGAACATTCCGAGGCTGTTTTCAACGCCATCTTGTTGACGCACAGCAGACTTTGAACAGGCTCTTACTTCGCCTTGGCTTCCAGATCGATAGACGCGGAGTTCACGCAGTAGCGCAAGCCTTCCGGACCAGGACCATCCGGAAACACATGGCCCAGGTGGGCATCGCAAACCGCGCAAAGTATCTCGGTACGGATCATGCCATGCGAGGTATCGCGCTTTTCGTTCACCACGCCGGGCAATGCCTGCCAGAAACTGGGCCAGCCACAACCCGCATCGAACTTGGTTTCGGAAACAAACAACGGTGTCCCACAACAAATGCAGTTATAGGTGCCCGGCGTGGTGGTATCCCAGTAAATGCCACTGAACGGCGGTTCGGTATGCGCTTGCCGCGTGACGCGATATTGGGTTTCGCTCAGCTGAGCCCGCCAATCGGCATCGGGTTTGACGACTTTTTTCATCTATTTTCCTCACGCTGTTATTTAGATAGGCACACCCAACGAATGCTAAAACCCGTTCAATATCTGTCACGAGCAGCAGGGTGCAGGGTAGCGCAGAAACTGGAATGGGCAGGTTCTTAGGACCCCGTTCAAAGTCTCGCGAGCTATAGCAAGCCAAGGCGAAAACACCTGAGGAAGCAGAGTTTACAAGTGGTAAATGAGCATTCCGAAGGTATTTTCAACGCCGTATTGCTGATGCGCAGCAGACTTTGCAGGTTCTTAGAAGCTGTCTTGAAAACCAAATTGCGAGAAAATCAAGCCCTCAGCATTACTTGTGACTACCCTTGGCTTATCCAACCGATCTGACCGAGCAACACTGGAACCGCATTGCTCACCATTTTCACCCCACCCACCACCGTGGCAGACCGTGCAAGCATGACAAGCGGTTGATTGTAATGCCATTCTGTACGTGACCAAAAGTGGCTGCCAGTGGCGGATGTTGCCAAC
>NZ_JBQXDJ010000058.1:0-23075 GCF_052601015.1 Chitinimonas violaceus
TCTATCGGTATCGTCGACTCTCCAAGGACTATGAATGCCTCACCCTATCCAGCGAAACATTCATTCAAATCGCCATGATCAATTTGATGCTCAACAGACTGGAATAGCAACTTTTAAAACACGCTCTAAGCAAATACCTCGTCCAATACCCGGGACAGTCATTCTTATGCAAGCAGCCTCTCACTAAGGCTACACAAGAAAAGTCGGTCAGCCCCCCACAAAATCCGCCAGCCGCTTGGCCGCCTGTGCGTGAATGGCCGCATCCTGTTCAATGCCAACAAAGCGACAACCGGCCTCAAGCGCAGCAATACCGGTCGAACCCGAACCTAAAAATGGATCCAAAACGACGTGACCGGGACTGGTTGAACAGGCCATGATATGGCGCATCAAGGGCAGGGGCTTTTCACAAGGATGCTTGCCCGGATAGGGCTGTACTACCGGAAAATGCCAGACATCGGTGTGCGGTGCTACCTTGTCCATGGCAAAAGGTCGGCGTAACGCTTGGTACTGCTGCTTTAGGGTGTCGTATTGCGCTTTTAAACATTGGTAGTCGTCTTGCAGGGCGACATAGTCTTTTCCCAGCGAACCAGCCATCCCAGGCAAAGCATAACTTAGCCGGCTTCGGAATAGCTGCTGCAGCCAAGCGTAGGCTTCAGGTGTGGGCAATGCCCATTGCGAACGGCTAAACCAATGTGTCGCCATGCCACCTTGGCTGTTGGGTGTACCCCGCCATTCTCGCCAAGCCGCGTCAATCTCGCTGCAACGCCATCCCGCCCGCTTGCGTTCGTCATCCAGATAGCGGCGCAGCGGCTCGAACACGGTACGCCGTAGGGCGGCACACTGCGCCTTGTAGCCTGCCGCATCTTCAGCGGTACTGTCCGCGCCGTAATGTTCGGCAAACAGGATGCGCTCCGTTTGCGGAAAAAATCGCCGCTGGCTGGCGCGGCAAGTCCCCATGTGCCTGCCAGTAGGCTTCGCCCACACGATTTGATTCAACACCTGCAAGCGCTCGGCAATCAGCAACTCCACACGCGCCGCCATCGCAGGCGAAGCAAACAAGTAGAGCGAGCCGTTCGGCTTCAGGATACGGGCGCACTGGTCGAGCACCTGCCCCATCCAGACGGCGAACGCATCGGCGGTGCGCCACTGGCGGTCCCAGGCGTCGGACTTGACTCGGAAATAGGGTGGGTCGGTAATGATGGCATCGACGGAAGCGTCGGGCATGCTGGACATCAGCGACAAACAATCGGCGTGATGCAAGGTATACGGGGAAGCAGAAAGCGCCATGACAATTCCAGATCATGGCGCTCGGTGGCGCACTAGGTGCAGAGGCGCACGGCCTTCAAGGTATTCAGGGTTTTGCAGCGCGGGCACTTGATCACCAGCAGGGTGTAAGTGCCTTCGCCCAGTTTGCGATTACAACTACCGCATCGTATGGATTCCATGTTTTGTGAGCTTGGTTTGTGCTAGGCTCGCGGCCCCTCAGCGCTGAGGGGGCGGCCTTGGCCGGCTCACTGCCTGTTCAGTGGGTTCGGGGTTGGGTTGGGTGTTATCAGCGCCCAGCCCAACCGCCGTCTCTTTGTCGGGTCAGTCTTCCGCCCCGCTTCGAACTCGGGCGCGTTCGCGCCAGTCCGCCAACTCCAATACCGCCCAGTCTTCCATTAGGCCCGGTTGCCAATGAAAGACCACGGCAATATCGGCCATGGCATCTTCTACACAGTGAGGGAGCCCGCTTCCTTCACCGCTTTCGGCAGTAAAAAACCGGCAATCATTGTCCCGAATTGCACCAGATCAGCCGTATCAAGCCGGTCCATGTCCTGGGCGTTCAACGTTGGCTCACTGATACGCGGCACCACCCTGATAACGGCGTCGGTTTCCATCTGCATCAGATTCAGCAGACTGATGCCGCGCAGGTTGCCCGCCTTGGGTTTGCGCAAAGTCACGGTTTCAATCAGCTGCTCACCGCGTTGGATGGGGGTTTCCAGGGTGATGGTGTTCGGGTTGGTATTGGTCGGCGTAGCGATGAGATCGTCGGCGGTTTTTGTGTTACTCATGTTCTCTATCCTTTAGGGTTGCATTAGCGGCCAATGGCTTTACGGGCGGTGGCGAGGCGGTCATGGCCGTTCACCATGCACACCATGTTGGCTTGGTCGATCTCAATCTCTGTGCGACCGTTGATAACCAGCTTGTAGTAGCTCAGGTAAAACTTGGCCTTGAACGTCGTGTCGTCGCCTGCCTTGGCGCTACCGAAGTCGATTTCCTGAATCCGACCACGCACCACGACTTCCAGGTGATCATCACTGTCGCTACCCTCACGCTGGTACTGACCCGCAAAGCGCAGCGATACAGCGTCGTGTTTGGTGGCGGCGTACTGATGGAGCGCCTCCCGGATCAGCCCACCATAAGTGACCTCTATTTCGAGCTTTTCCTGGCCGAGATCGATACCGACAGGGCCATCCATGCCGCCAGCACGGAAGTCTTCCAGCTTGCGTGTGAGCTTGGGCAGCGTGACTTCAGTCGTTTCGCCGATGAAGTCATGCCCATCTAAAAAAGTGCTGAAGTATTTCAATTTGCTTGGAAATGCCATGAATGTTCCTTATCTAGGCGTTGATCTTGGTCGCGAAATCCGCCAAGTACCGGTCGGTAATGCGCTGGCGCAGCATGAGGTTTTCCAGGGGCGGGACGGGGGTGTAGTCGTAATCAATCGCCAGCTTGCCGCTCTTTAGCGTCGCCTCTGTGTTGAGGCTTGGGTCATACCAAGCCTTGCCCCCTAGCAGATAGCCGTTCGCCACCAATTCGCGAAACTTGGCGTTAATGCCTTCGATGATGTCTTTCACCAGCATCGTCGTGAGTGGCTTATCGACGGCCCATAGATGCGCCTCGGCGACGGTGTCGGCGATCACTTGCGCTGACCGGGTGTAGTTCTCGAACGCGAACAGCGGATCGTCCGACGTAGTGCGTGAACCCCAAAACCGGAAGCCATTGCTACGGATCGGGCAAGTGACTTCGTTCTGGTTCAGGTAGCCCGCGTCGGTAGCCGGCTCTTGCAAATCCCAGAACACATCGCGTTCCAGGCCGGTTACGCCTTCAATGCCGACATTCGATAGGGTCTTGTGCCACCCCTGTTCCTCGTCAAGCCTGGCACGTAGGCCCACAGCCCGGGCAGTCGCCCAACAGACCTTGGCGACATTGGCGTTGGTGTCCCATGCCGTGAGGTCGGGCCAGATCACCATTAACTCCCGTTGTCCAAAATTGTGGCGATACGCCACCGCCTCTTCCTTGGTTTTCGCGCCCCAGGCTGACACATAGCCGAACGCGCGCAGCTTCTTGGCGATGGCTGCCAGTTCCGCTGCAACGGGCTGGGTATCGAGACCGGGACACGCGAGAATGCGCGGCTTAACGCCGAGCATGGTTTCCGCCATCAGCAAGGCTTTCATGCCGGTATAGCGGCCCGCTGCGTTCACGCTGCCAATGACGTTGCTACTCATTGCGGCTTCTGCGGTCACAGCATCAACGCCGGGCACGGCTTCCCGGTTGGCGCTTGCAGTCACAGGCGCGATGGCAGGCCGCGCCACGCCTTCAGCGACACGCACAACAACCACAACGGGCTTGGCTTGGTCGGCAATGGCGTCGAGCGTCGCCGCCAGTGTGCCCCTGGTGCCGGCCTTGCCAATGGCGGCATACAGATTGGTAATCGATACCGGCGTATCGAGGGGAAAGGTTTCTGCATCGGCATCGTCTGCCGTACAGACCACACCGATAACAGCGGTGCTGACGGTGCGGATAGGGCGAGTGCCGTTGTTGATTTCAACAACACGCACGCCATGGTGGTAATCAGTCGCCATAGGCTTCTCCTGAACGGGGTAAGTGATACCCCGCCAGCTTGCCCGGGCTTGGCTGATTGGTCAGTCGATAGGGATTGTGTGAACGCCTGCCACAAACCACCCCGGCCCGTTGTTTAACTTTGACAGGTCGGGGTGGCTACGGTGGCGTCACTCAGCCGGTGGAACGGGCCATTGCACGTTGTCGAGGTCGGCCACGTTTTCCGGCATATCCCGTAAAGCAGACCGATAGCGTGCCCAGGCAGCCCGCTTCTCCGTGGTGATGGGCATGTCCGGCAATTGCGTTTTGTCGCACTCGCGTAGTAGCTGGTCGCGTTGGATACGTAACACATCAAGCTTGGCCTCATGGATCAAGCTTGCAGCGGTTTTGTCGTCGATCCCGACTTCGCGCAGCATCGTTGCCGGGACATTCTGCATGCCATTGGGCAGGCGGCGAATCAGTAGAAAAGCGTTTTGCATCGGTTGTTCCTTGCACTAGGGGGAGTAAATGCCGTTAGCCTCTGGTCGTCTGGGCTGGGCAATACCGCTTTGCCTCGTCGGCATCAAAGGGAATCGGCTCGGCTTCCCAGCGTGTATTGACGTGATCGGCAGTGTGAATAACGCGCTCCGCGCCTGAGCCATCATGAAAGCCGAAATTCAATAGTGGCCGGTTGGCGATGATCCGGTATTTCAAACCACCCCCACGCAGGTACAACCCCGACATCACAGAGCAGTACTGTCCAAATGCCCCGTTCTCGACGCGGTTATGGCTGGGTTTGCTGTTGTCGAGCTTGTATTCCTTGCAGTACATACTGAAGCTGGGGTGGCTGACCGTGGGGTTATAGACATAGGCGTAGTGAAGGTACTTGAACACCGTCGGACCACCGCCCCAGGCGCAGTCACCCTGTTCAAGCACAAGCAACAGGCTGGCTTGGTGCGCACTCGCTTTATTCAAAGGCCGCGTGTCTTCGTTCCAGTTAAATGGCCGTCCGATGTTGATGCGGGTTACCCCTGCCTCGCCGGGTGACTCGCCCATCCACCAGACCGGGTAACACTTGTCGGTGCTGCCGCCAATCGTGATGTCCTTCACCCAACGTTTTTCAGGGGTGTTGTCGAGCATCCATTGGTCCATATCCCCAAGCTTGGCTAACACGCGGGCATCAATAGACGCTTGCTTGCCTTGTACTGCCTGGACGAGGGCTTTGACTTCTCTTGTTTGTTCGCTGATGGCTTCTTCGAGACTCATCGTTCTAATTCCGTTAGAGGGGTTTTAAAAGGGGTGCCAGCTGCATGCGGGCTAGATAGAAACTCATGGCTGCCTGGACGCTCAAGTGTTCGGCTATACACAGGCCAAGCTGTGGGCCTGTGGTATGGATCGTGACGCTATTGGCTGGTAATACAGACAGATCAAAATCGAAGGCAATCGCCAACGTCTGATTGGCCGGCTTGTAGCCGATCACTTGCTCCGGATGGCTCCAAACCGCCAACAGGAGGTTGTCGTTACAGATCACGCCGACTTCACGCACCCAACCTTCGATAGCGCCATCGGCGAGCACTTCCATATGCAACAGCGTGTCACTCAGTGATTGCCCTGCGGCAATGGGATAACGCGCCAGTTCGGCTTGAAGGGCGGTATGTCCCTGAGTTGGCGCATAGGCCGCGCTGCCTATGGCGATATGCGTAATCTTCAACGCGATACCGGTTGCATCGGCGCGCTGTATGGCGGCAAGCGCCGCCTGTTGAATGACTGGAACGAGTGGCGTCATAAACAAGCCTTCAGGGTGAGGGTTATCTGTGGCAGTGCTTGCAGGCTGGCGGAGGCACACAGCGGCAAGCCGATAGCGGCATGACTGCTGGCCCGGGCGCGATGCGTAACCTGCGGCACGACCTGTATGGCGCTGGCAAGCACGAGTTGATTGGAAAACAGCGCACCAAGTCGTAAGGTGTATTGGCTGCGTGCGTTACGTGTGGCATCGACGACGCAGCGTATGCGCTCGTACAGCTGAGGCGACGCAATGACGTTTTCTTGCTGGTTGTCATTCACCCAGGCGGTCAACTGAAAGGTATAAGGCACCGCCCCCGGCAATTCACGCCACTCTTTGAACTCGACCCTGAGCCCCAGGGCTTCCAGTGCGCGACGCACCGAACCGGCTGTGCCCTTGTGCTTGTGTATGGCGATGCTGCTGCGTATCAAGGCGCGCTTGGCGGATTCGTTCCCTGCCTCTTCCCAGCCGTCCACTGCGAGTGACCATGCCAGCCACGGCAAGTGACCTGTTGGGCAGCGCTGCGCATCCGCCAGCCAGCCTATGGGTGTCGGGTCGAGGTCGAAGCGGTCCGCCTCGGCAATCGCACGCTCCAGCGGCGTCGAATTCGGTGGCAACAGGTTCATAGTCCGGCCTCCAACTTGATGGCCGTGCAGTCGGGAAAATGGCGCACATCGCAACGAATCGTCTCGGCTGGCGACGCCAACACCACGTTACGCACGCCCGTGACATGCAAAGCCGCCAGAATGGCAGACCGCGACACCATGCCGCCCAACTTGCGGGTACTGGTCAGCAGGCTTTCCAGCCGTTGCCGCGCCGCTGTCTGGACAGTCCCGGTATCCGGGCCTGTGGCGATTTCCAGACGGGCGACCACTTCAAACGGTTGTGCCTTGCCGAATAACACTCTGGGGTTGTCGGTCAGCGGGCGCACGTCTTCAGCCGATAAAGCCGCCTGTACGTTGTCGAGCAGAGCCTTCACTTCGACGTGCGCATCGGTACGCGGGAGGATGGCGATCGACACATCACCCGGTAGCGGGTTATCCAAGCCCGCATCATAGGTACAGACCAGCGCAAGGCAGCCGCTTGGCAACTGACTGCGCAGGTTGTCGTTCAGTGGGGCAGCGGCAAACGTCGGGGCATCGATAGAGGCATCGGCAACCTGTTCGGATGCGCTCAGGCAATGGAACAGATATGCCCCGCGCGAACCCGCCACCGAAAATCCTTCAAGCGCCATCCGTGCGCGGTTGCGCAGGTCGTGGTCGCTCTCCCATATGGCCGGCTTAAGTGGCGTAATGCTCGTGTCTTCTGGCGATATCAGCAGCCGCGACACGCCATAGTCCGCAACCCGGTTATCCAAATCACAGCCCGTTGCATGGGCCAGCAAGCTGGCCCGCGCTGCATCGTTGATCCGCGCCCGCAAGGTCAGCTCGCGATAGGCGCTTTCCTGCAACAGCTTCACCATCGGTTCCGATTCGAGCGCCAAGGCTTTAGCGACGGCGGGGCGCTCCTCTGCGCGTATCAGTGTCAGCAACCGCGCCTTACGCTGTTCGAACAGTGCTTCATAGTCGAGTGGCTCGACAATGTCAGGGGCGGGCAGCAAGGACAGGTCAATCATGTCCGTGCCCCCATGTTCAACGGTAAAGACAGGTCCAGCGGCTGCCGCTCGAAACCGGCTTCGCTGTGGCTGCCAACAATGTTCACCACTACCGCGCCGGCCTGTGCGCCCAGCTCGACCCACACCCGCGAAAGCCGGATACGAGGCTCCCAGCTAAGCAAAGCCATCACCACCGCGGCATTCAGCTTGGCAATCGTTGCCCGGTTAATCGGCTGGTCGATCAGAAAGGGCAGCAGAGAACCAAACTCGCGCCGCATCACCCGGCTTTGTGTGGGCGTGGTGAGGATGGTCGTAATGGACTGGCGTAAGTGATCGTGCCCGCCCAGTGCTTGCCCGGTCTGCGGATGTAATCCCAGGTAAGCCACGGTCAGCCCCCCAAAGGCGGGCTGGTCGGCGCACCGTCGCCCTGTTCCTGATGGACATGGCCCTTGAGGCTGATGCTACCGGCTACCACATCGCCGGACACCTTCAGGTCACCGCTCTGGATCGACATAGAGCCGTCCAGGGTAGCGACCGCACCACCAGCACCCCCACTGCCCGACATGCCGCCCATAAACGACAGGCTGCCTTGTACAACCAGCTTGCCGGTAACGGTGGTCGTGGGGGCATCAATTGTGATGCTGCCACCCGCCTTGACCACGGCACTGCTACCCGCTTCGGCAAGCAGAGATTGACCCGCTTTGGCGGTGATTGAATCACTGGCGTCGATTAAGGCGGACTTGACACCCGTAGCCGTCAGCGCGCCCAGCTCGACGTCGTAACAAAGGCGTGCGCCGTCAGGAAAGCTGACAACATGGGTATGAGGGCTGGCATCGGGCGCGGGCTTGGCGTCCGAGTACAAACCCGGCAGCACGTAGCCGGCCGCCAACTCGCCACTGGGGCAGAGCACCACCACTTGCTCGCCAATATCGGGCGGGCTCCACGTTCGGGTATTGCCGGCGCGCAGCGTTAACCAAGGCAACCAATCGGTTTCGATCCCCCCGGTTTTAACGCGGCAACGTGCCTCTTGGTGGTCAACAACGGAAACAATGCCAGAACGAATCTGGCTTTCAAAACGGCGGGATAGGTCGGCGTAAGTATTCATACGCACAGCTTGCCGAGGCTGCGCGCGATGGTCATGGGATGGGGATTGTGTGGGGGCGTGCTACAAGCAGCCGGCAAAAAGAAAGCGCGCCCGGAGGGACGCGCTAATGGATGCTTGGTAATACCAGTTAGGGACTGGAAATATAGAGGGCCGCACGTGGAATGCAACCATCTCTGAGAGCCATGCCCCGATTACTTCAGCTCAATACTTGGCTTAGCTGACTTAGAACCTCTTTATCCTCAGCATTTCCTTTTTCCGCGGCCCTTTTAGCCCAATAGAGAGCCTGATCTAGTTCTTTACCTAATGAGCAATCAAGATAGAAGTCACGCAGTTTTCTAATAGCTTCCAAATTGCCAGATTTTGCCAGCCGCTTTTCCTTTGCCTCTTTGAATACTTGGCAATAGGACGGCCCAGAGACAGTCTCTGCTGCATACAGCATGTTACACATTAGGATTGCGACGACGAACCTTCTCATCTCTTTCACCTTGGGAAAGTACGATATGTACCAGGGTCATTTCGGTTGACAGGTGCATGGATGTCACCATTCTTGTGACCATAGGGAGTCGGTAGCGGCCCCGTTCTTGTATACCACACAGACCTATCAGGGGCAGTTACGTTTGTTCCCCGTACCCTCGAAAACATTTCACCAATGGATGGCTTACCTTTCGGCGCATCTTGACCTGTATTGCATGCTTTCATTACCACGGGCATTTCTGGCGAACATCCCGATTGGTTCAACTTCCTATCAAGGTCACTCAGGCTACGCGGGTTTGCATAGTAACGATTTTTCTTGCCCGTACTTGAGTCCGTGACATGCGCATATGAGCCGTGTGCGTAAACGACGCAGGAACCCGGTATATCCGCGTCTGCTTCGGCTCCTGCATGCTGGACAGGGTCAACGTTGCGATCAAACCAGTTCACCTTTACTAGGCCATTAGGGTCTACATAACTAAGCGGATTGTTTTCGACGTATGCATAAGTGTTGACCCCAGCCTCAAGCCCGACCGGATCACTTTCTAAGTAACGTGCAAACGCGCTATTGCCGAAGACAATAATCGCCAGCCAAAGCAGGCTTAGCCGAATTAATTTAAAGAACTGCATCGTGCTTCCTATGGTTTTTGGATTGGTTTTGCATTTTTCAGGGTAATGACGTTGCGACTACAAGAAACCTATTAAGCTAACTACGGGGTTTTGAATTTTCTGGCGGAGGCAACCGCCAACCCAGTGACTCGGCCTTGCTCCACAGGTATTCCATTTCTTCTTCAAGCTGGAAAAAACGGCCAATCAATTCAGGCGGGATGTCGATTGGCCTTGGATAGTTACGGATAAAATCTCTCTGACGTATACGCTCATTCGCGCTCGCCCAATGCAACATTGCCGGCACAAAAGTTGGGGCATATTTCAACAACATGAAAGCCAGACCAACTCGGGGGCCTTCCATGCGTTTGTCTGCATAAAACTCCAATAGCGTCTGAGAAATGCTTAACACCTCCTCCCTAGCGGTCAGCGGCTTTAGATAAAGGCCGTTCTTAATCGCCAAGTCGGTCATCGGCATTTGCTTGCGTATCCACACTTCACGCGTAAACCCCGCCCCACTGGTCGTCTCCAAGTTGTAGGACGTGCCGGTTTCATCCCGGTAAATGACGAAGTTGTGTTCAGGCGCAGTCGCCAGACTGAGGTCAAGGCCAATCTTTCGCCCCAGGATCAAGAACAGATGCGGCATTGACACGCAATTGCCTTTCCGCGTTCCGAGATAATTCGACAACAGGCGGCTTCTGAATCTTTTGCCTCGTGGGTCGCTCAAGTCGTAAGAAAACGGCCGGTTATCATTCCAAGGCCCAGGCTGATAGAGGTAGGTTTTCAGGGCTTCCAGCTTGTCGCGGCTGGATGGTTTGGCAGGGAGCCTTGCCTGAATTTCTGCTGCCATCGCGTCCAGCTGTTTCAGCTCCCGCTCAATATCGACACTTGGGTCGGCCATACGGTCAACGGTCAGCTTGACCCGGGCAAAGTCGATCTTTGCAGCCGGCCGAGTCAGCAACGCCTGAATCGTCTTGTAGTTCTCGTCGATGGAAGACGAGCGCGGCGCAGCCATGACCACGACTGACACCACACACCACAGGAGGGAAGAAATAGCGAGGAAATACGGCGTGCTACTTGAACAACGAGGGGTTGAAGCCAACATGCGAGACGACTTAAACAGGAAAGCCGCGCATGATAACTGACAAATTTAGAGTTCTAATTCAGTTCTTTTCAACAATTTCTCAGCGTCGATTAAGGCGGTCTAGGGTCCCGCCAACTTAGCCAACACGGCTGTTTTCACTCTTTCGTAATCCTCGCCACTCAGCCCCAGCAACGGCCGCGCGACATAGTCCACTTTCGGCCCACCTCTCTTCACGCTATCCCGCAAACCGAAGTGATGAACACGCGCCACCCATTGCGCCCTGCCTGCGAACTGGACGATGGCTTCATTGCCCGTCGCACCGGCAGTGAGGTTGCGCGCCATGCGCAGTTTCTTGAACATCCGCTCTCGAATTTTTCCTTTACGCTGGCGTAGCTTACTTGGCTTGCGCGGTACAAATCCTGCACCGTCCGGCGTTACCTGTCTGGCGATACGCTGGGCATTGGCGCGGCGCAGATCAACCGCGATGTGCCGAGCCAGCTTGCGGCGCTCGGCAGCAGAGAGCCGCTGCAACAGCCCGTCGCACCAGTCTGTCAGCTGGGTTAACTCGGCCATGCTGGCACCAGCCTTTCACCGAGTTCCAGGCCGGGCAGCCACTGCACCCACAGGTTACCTTTGGGGATGTTCTCGCCCAGGTGCTCGGCTTCCAGGCCGCCATCCCGTTCGCTGACCTTTACCTTCTCAGTCAGCTTGAGCTTGATTTCGATGTCGCTCGCCTCATGGTTCAGTGGTTCCACTTCAAAGCGGATACCGTCAGCCTGCCGCTCGGCATTCTGGATCAAGTCGGACTGATGCTGCCTGAGCCAGAGCAACAGCGGCACAAACAGCGCATCAAGGCTGTCGGCGAAGTCGAGCACGAATACGCGGAGCGTGTACTGGTACTCAAACGACAGGCTTTTACCCCAGTTGGTGCGTAGCCTGCCCTCATCAACGAACACCAGCAGCTTGTCCGGGTTCTTAGCGAGCGCCGGGTTTGACTGGGTTAGATGCTCCCGCAGGGATTGGGCCTTGTACATCGACATCGTTGTCTTTCTGACAGGTAATGGTCATATCGACCTGCGCGGCGCAAACCGCCCAAGCCAGCTCAGTCGCTTCAATCTGTTGCAGCAGGTCGCGGTTCTGTGTCGCTTTGCTCGCCGGCAGCTGACACGGCGTTAGCAGCGGACAACCATTGACGATAATCGGCCGCACTGGTGAAGGCGGGACGCTCGCGCAGCCGGACAACATCAGTAGGTAGAGGCACAGCGCCCCAAGCCTGCACAGCGGGTTTGTCATGTTCTAGCCTTTCGTAGTATCGGGCACGCTCGGCCGCCAGCGTTTTCAGCATGTCGTCTAACTTTTGCCGGTGTTCCTGCAAAGCCTGGATGCGCTTCACCATCTCAATGAGGCCGGTTAGTTGTCCGTTCGTTTGAATCTTGTCCGCTTCCAACTCGGCTACGTACTCTTGCAGCTGTGTCACACGCTCTGCATACCTGCCTCTCTCCGCCTGAGTACGATAGAGGTTGAACACGGTAAGCATTAGGCAACCTGCCACCAGTAGCGAGGTCCACCGCATCATGCCGGCACCTTGGCACTGAACTGCGCATAGGCGCTAGCCAGCTTGGTGTCGTAGCGGTTCACGCGATAGGCTGGCCCGTTATACAGGTTGGCAAATGCCGTCCAATCGCGTTCACGTAGTGCAGCCAGTAGCTTTTCATCAGCCAGGATGAAGGCGACAAAGGCGTCGAGTTGCTTACGCTCATCGCTCGCCATCGCATCCGCAAAAGCCTTTGCGGAGTCATAGCCCAGGCGTTGCCAGTGATAGCCCATGATTTGGAAGCGCCCCCAGCTACAAGCGCCAATGGCACAACCTTCGTCTAGTAACGCGGCCAGATCGAAGCGCTTATGCTCGCCCGCACCGCCCACGTACCCCCCGCGTATTGGGTTCACCACATCCACGTAACGCGCTGCATAGGCGTCAGCGTTCTTGCCGGCCTGCTTGAGTAGCCGGTACATCACGTGGCGTTCAAAAAGAATCTTTGGACGACCGTCCTGCAGAAAGCCGGCACCACGGCTTTCGACCTCACACACAGCCTGGATGGCGGGCAAGGTCACCCCCAGCCTCATGGCGGCGTGGCGCAGGTCAGCAATAGACAGATCCCGGTTTGTATTGGCCTGTGCTTCAGACATGGTCATTTCTCCTTATGAATCGGGTAATTGGGTGTTCGCGGCGCAGTTTTGGCGCGCGGAACAAGTCGGCGAGGTTGCCGCGCGCGGCGCAGACCGCAACGGCGAGTAGCAGCGCCATCACAAGGCTGCTGACATCGAGCGGCACTGATTGGCCCAGTAGGTGGCGCAGCGGCACGGAACCGGTCGCAACTACCAGCAGGTAAGCCATCCAGGCCACACGTGGGCGGTGCTGCCCTTCGACACGCCTAAAAGCCAGCAGGCGCAGTGCTATGAAGCCGCACAGGCAGACATATAGCGCCATCATGATTTCGCCCCGCCTTTCTGACGCAGCTTGGCGAGTAAGGCTTTAAGGTAAAAGCCCAATACAACCAACAAAATCAACAATGCAAGCGACGTGACAACCCCAAGACACGCGAAAGGGAAGAGGGCGGCAAGCAAAAGAAGGAAGGCGGGAAGCAGGCCTTCCATTAAAAGAAATCCCAGACAGCGACGGAGCACACCGCGGCCAAAGCGAATGCCCAGCAGGCACAAGACAATCAAACCAAACAGGGAAACAAGCGTCGCCATCATGATTCCGTCCCGCCCTTCTGACGCAGCTTGGCGAGCAGGGCCAACGGGTTACTGGCCTCACCGATCAGCCAGAGCAACAGCTTCACCGAGACCGCAGCAGCGATGACCGCCCCGACACTGGGCGTCACCGTGACATGCGTCGGTAGCAACCAGACCAGCAGGCTGGTACAGGTTGCCGCCCCAGCCATCCCGGCAAGGAAGGCCACCACGAAGTAGCCAACCTTGCCGAGGCTGCTGATGTCTTTGGCGCTGAGGATAAAGACCACCGCCCCAGCGAATGCGCCCATGACGACACCGGCATCAATGCCGGGAAATAAACTCACCACGACGGCAGCCAGCAGGCTGGTATTGGCAAGCGTGCCCGTCGTGGCAGTAACAGGTTCAGCCATGATTTTTAGTCCCAAAGTTGAATGAGTGTTGCGGTCGGTGGCGTGGGCAATTCGGGCAGTACTACGGCTGTACCGTGTGGCAGCACCGGACCCAACGCCGCCAATCCCCGGTTAGCTTGCAAGACGGTCTCGACTACCCCAGCCGTTCGGCCATAGTGGCGATAACAGATCAGGTCCACCGTATCGCCCTGGTGCGCAATGACACGCATCACAGCAACGCCACCGTGCAGCGTGACTTGCCCATGATGTCGTTGAGGGCATGCCGGGCATCACGTAGCAGCTCGCCAATGTTGTGCTCGAGCGCGTCGGCTTCTTCGTGACCGCTCTTGGTGCTATCGAAGTGGCGCAGGCGCTCAATGAGGTTGGCAGCAGCAAAGCAATAGACAGCGCGGCGATAGCGCATGGCATAAATGCTTTCCCCGCCGATGGCATCCACTGGTACGACTGCCAGCGACATGTGACCCCGGCTTTTTTGTTGGTCAGCCCACACAGCCAATTCCGCATTGGCGCTCGCCATCGCCTCGACAACGGCATGGCGCAGCCTTGGCGGGGTGACTGTGCTGTCCAGGCGCTGCACCTCTCGCACTTCGCTTAGCCGGATGCTGGGGAAGAACGGCGTGTTGATAATCTCGTCGCCGGTATCGGTGGCGGTCGGCTTGCTCTCGCCCAGGGCGATAAAAGTTTTACTCATGGCAGGGCATCCAGTGGATGGGCTCGGAGGCGGTGGAGGGGGATTTGTGTCGTGCCGCTGGCACACACGCCACCCCCTGCCGCCCGCGCGGGGGAACGCTCGGTATCAGCTTTCAGTTACGGGGGTTTCCGCAGCTGTAGCCAAGTTCTTTAAGTCACGCTGTAGCCGCTCGATGTCTTTCTTCACCCCAGCCTTGTCGTGCAGTTGCAGTGCGCGTTCCAAGTGGGCTAACGCTTGGCGCTTGGCATATTCCACCGTTTCAGGTGGGCTTGCGGCTGCCTCTCTGTTCCAGGCATAGCCAAGAGCTTTTTCCAGCTTGGCGCGTACCGGATCGGGCATATCACGTCCCGTCAGCAGATGGTCCGCATCCTGTAAGACCTGAAGGGGCATTGCACTGTCGGGTTTAGGTGCTTGGTCGGCCAGCTCTTCCGCAATCAGACAGGGCAAAGGCCGCTGGTAGTGGTCGGGCGGAGCCAAGTTGAAGCGCAGCGCATGCCGGGCAATGTCGAGCGCGCCTTGCCAATCGCCGACGTCAATTCGCCATACCAAGACCGTCATCAACACATCATCCTGTGCGCCCTCACCTTGAAGAGCGCCGTCCACCCAGGCGCAATACTCGGGTAGTACCTCGCGCTTGACGGCGACCTTGCCTTCCAGGCTTTGAATCCGCTTGAGTCGGGTCTTGTCCTGATGCAGCTTGAGACGCATCTGCGTATAGGCGCTGTTATCCGCCATGCCGCCATATTCATTGGCGTTCGCTGCTTTCTTTGCCAGTACGCGCAATCTGTGTTCACGTGCGGGGCTCATCATGATTAGCCCGCTCCATTATTGGCAGTAGCAAGCGTGACCGGTTTGGTCTCCTCGACCATCTCAATGTTTTCTACCAGACAGCCGGCTTCGTACAACTCGACCACATAGGCGTCGTTCGAACTTTCGTAGTTGGCAATCTGGTCGCAGTCCGGCTCTTCTCGGATATGGCGACGACGGCCGCTTTCCTGCCAATAGATCGACAGGTTCGTGAGCGGTGTAATCAGCATCTTGCCCGCCGGGAAGAACGGCGCACGCACGACCTGCAATCCGCCCATACGCTTCTGGCTCACAATCAGGTCGGTTGCCAGCTTCTCGGTTGGGACTTGATCCTTGTTGATGAGCGGGAAGTATTTATCGGCCAGCAGGTCACGGCCGCAGATCACCACTAGATCGGGGTTTTCTTGATACTGCGCGTCGATCAGGGTATTCACCGCATCAAATACCAGGGCATCAAGGTTGTCGTAACGTTGCTTGGTACCGACCGTTACCTTACCCGTCACCGTGCCTTCACCCGTCATCACGTTTTCCGGTGCGTGCATTCGATACTTTTGCAGCCAGCCAATATTGACGTCCTGTAACAGCGGGTTGGTGTTGCGGTCGGTATTCTCCGCAACACTGGTCCCGTTGAATCCGATCATGATGCGGTCCAATGCCTGCTGCCGAATAATCATGTCGCGCAACAAGGTCTGAAACGCGGGGAACTTGGCCCACATATCGAGTTGCGCATACGAAACGGCAGTGTCGAAGTTGGTCTTCTCGCACTTGTAGGTGTTGGAATCCATGCCGGCGATATTGCGCGGCACACGGGGATTCTGCTTTGTTGCCTTGGTTCTGCCCGCCACGGTGCTGGTAATGCCCAGGCGCAGGGCTTCCCCGGTCAGTTCGGTGACGGGTGTCAGATTGATGCGCTTTAGGAAGTCGCTGGATTCCTGAATCCGCTTTTCCAATGTCTGTTGCACAGACGGGCTGACCGAGAAAGTGTTGTAGGTAGCGGTAACATTGTTCAGCCTCGCGATATTGGCGATGAACTTGTCAAACTCAACGCGGGTTTGATTACGCATGGGGTGGGTGTCTCCGGTAAATCAGTAAGGTCAGGTCTTAGCAATCGGTGTCGAATGAACCACCGCTACCGCCTGTGGTAATCGGGCGGCTCTCACCGGCCGGCGTGGTGTCCATTCGGTACTTGAATTGGGTGAAGTTGTCGCGATCACTCTTAAGCTCGGTTTCCAAGCGGTTCACGGTCTCGCGCAGCTCGGTAATCTCGTCGACCTGGGTTTTCATGCTCTCTGCGACGGCGTCGAGCACCTGTCGAACATCGCCGTATTGCTGGTCGGTCTTGGTCTTGCTGGACTTAAGTAGGCTGGTGAACCGGTTGAACTTTTCGAGTAGAGATTCCGTACCTTCTGTAGATTCGGTCTCCAAATTGAGTTCGAGCGGCTCGGCGACCGTGAACAGGTTGCCGGGAGTTTGTTTACGCGGCGTGAGCGGATTGTTGTCGCCTTGCCCGGCAGCAAACTTCAACATCTCAGTCCCTAAGCTGGCGGGGCTATCCGTTACAGCCAACCCAACGAGATACGCCTCGCCCGACCCCGCGAAATTCGGGTTTAACTCGATCGAGCTAAACAGCTTTTGCCGTGCCTTGTTAAACGCCACCAGCTCAGGCGTGGGGTTGATCTGCGCAAACAGCGTGCGCTTGCCATCGACATCCTCAGCCTTGAGCGCCACGACGTCGCCATAGGACTTAAATGCACTATCGGGATGAATGCCGCGATAGTGTTCAAGATTCACCAGGGCGGTGTACTTGTCGCGCTTGTAGTTCTTGGCAGCTTGGTCGATCCAGGCAGCGGAAATCTCGCGGCCATCAGTTGTTGCCCCGGCTTGGGCGATGCGGAAAAATTTCATTGGCAGGTTCCGTTGAGTAATGCCGCCATCTTCCGCGCGGCCTCGGCGACCCTCAACGAAGCGCCATTGTGTGGGCTAGTGCCACATTGACTATCGCGTGGCAGGTGCGCACACGCCCGCCAACATGGCGGCATGACACAAAACGCTACCATTCTCCCCATCGAAATCGATCCGCGGCGCTTCGCCCGTGCGCTGTACTGGCAAGGCTGGCGCATCAAGCAAATCGCAACCCATCTCAACGAAAAGGTAACGACGGTACACAGCTGGAAACGGCGCGATGAATGGGACAACACCGACCCTATAGACCGGGTTGAATCATCGGTCGAATGCCGGCTTCAGCAGCTCGTTGCGAAGGAGGTGAAGAGCGGTGCCGATTACAAGGAAATCGACCTACTTGGCCGCCAGCTTGAACGCGCTGCCCGGGTACGCAAGTACAGCAATGGCGGCAACGAGACGGATCTGAACCCCAAGATTGCCAATCGCAACAATGGACCGCGCAAACCGCCCCAACGCAATGCATTCAGCGAGACCCAGCAAGCCGAGTTGATCCGGCAGTTCACGGAGTCGATGTTTGACTATCAATACGAGTGGTTCAGGGCAGGGAAGACTCAGAAGGTCCGCAATATCCTGAAAAGCCGCCAGATCGGCGCAACGTACTACTTTGCGCACGAAGCCCTGGTTGACGCGCTAACGACGGGGCGGAATCAAATCTTTCTGTCGGCCAGCAAAGCGCAGGCGCATGTTTTCAAGAACTACATTACGAAGTTCGCGAAGACGGTGGATGTCGAACTGCGTGGCGAAACCATCATGTTAAGCAATGGCGCGCAATTGCATTTCCTCGGTACCAATGCTGCTACTGCTCAGAGCTATACCGGCAACCTGTATGTCGATGAGTACTTCTGGATTCCCCGCTTCAAGCTATTGCAAGAGGTCGCCAGTGGCATCGCCAGCCATAAGCATTGGCGCGAAACGTATTTCTCGACGCCTTCCAGCAAAGCGCACGAGGCTTACCCCTTCTGGTCGGGCAAGGAATTCAACGTTGGCCGACCCAGCGGCGAACACATTGAGCTAGACATCACCCATAAGGCACTTGCCGGTGGGCGCTATTGCGAGGATGGCCAGTGGCGACAAATCGTGACGGTCATGGACGCTGTAGCGCGCGGCTGCCATCTCTTCGACATCGAGCAGCTCAAAAGCCGCCGCAGCCCTGCCGCGTTTCAACAGCTGTTCATGTGTGAGTTTATCGACGATGGGGAAAGCGTTTTCCCGCTCAGCATGTTGGAAAACTGCATGGTCGATAGCTATGAGGTCTGGCACGACTTCAAACCCTTCGCCCTTCGCCCCTTTGGCCATCGGGCAGTCTGGATTGGTTACGACCCTGCCTACACGGGTGATAGCGCCGGCCTGGTTGTTATCGCACCACCCCTCGTTCCAGGCGGCAAGTTCCGCGTATTGGATACGCGCCAACTTAAAGGCCGTGACTTTGCTGAACAGGCTGCCGCCATCAAGTCGCTTACCGAAATCTACAACGTGACTTACATCGGTATCGATACGACGGGTATCGGGCAGGGCGTGTTTCAGCTGGTGAACCAGTTTTTTCCTATGGCAAGGGCGTTCAATTACTCGGTTGACGTCAAGAACCGCCTTGTCATGAAAGCACAGGACGTGATTCGTCACGGACGCCTCGAATTCGACAGTGGCAAGAATGATTTAACCGCCGCCTTTATGGCGATCCGCAAGACCATCACCCCTAGCGGACGATACACCACATACGAAGCCAGCCGTTCAGCCGACGCCAGCCATGCCGACTTGGCATGGGCTTGCATGCACGCTTTGGCAAATGAACCGCTTGAAGGCATGAGTGAAGCGAATACCGGATTTATGGAGCTATGTTGAACATGAACAAACGCCAACGTCGCCGCTTTGCTAGCGTACCACCACTGCCAGCAGCACCCACCGCACCGAATTCAAGTGAAGCTGGCATGCAAGCCTTTTCCTTTGGCGAGCCGGTACCGGTACTCGACCGACGCGAAATACTCGACATGCTGGAATGCGCAACGATGGGGGACAAGTATTACGAGCCGCCGATTAGTCTCGATGGCTTGGCCCGCACCTATCGCGCCGCCGTCCACCACAGCAGCGCCATTCAGGTTAAGTGCAATCTCATGGTCAGCACCTACAAGCCGCACCCACTATTAAGCCAATCGGACTTTGCGCAATTCGTGCTCGACTATTTGATCTTTGGTAATGCCTATCTAGAACGCAAGACGGCACTAAGCGGCAAAACCCTGAAGCTGGAAACCAGCCTAGCGAAGTACACCCGGCGTGGTATTGACCTTGATACCTACTGGCTTGTCAGGGTCGGCAAGGAACCACACCAGTTCAAGCAGGGTGGGGTTTTCCACCTCAGAGAGACCGACATCAACCAAGAGATTTATGGCATGCCGTACTACCTGAGCGCCAACAACAGCACATGGCTGAACGAAAGCGCCACGCTGTTTCGGCGTAAGTACTACCTGAACGGCAGCCATGCTGGCGTGATTCTGTATCTGACCGACCCCGCGCATAATCAGAAAGACGTGGATAGCCTACGTACCGCCATGCAGCAGAGCAAAGGTCCGGGTAACTTCCGCAACCTGTTCATGTACGCACCGTCTGGCAAGAAAGACGGCTTACAGGTGATTCCACTGTCTGAAGTCGCGGCCAAAGATGAATTTCTCGGCATCAAGAACACGACCCGTGATGACATGCTGGCAGCGCACCGAGTGCCACCACAAATGATGGGGATTATTCCGAACAATACGGGGGGCTTTGGTGATGTCGAGAAAGCGGCCGAAGTATTCGTGCGCAACGAGCTGACGCCGCTGCAAAACCGCATGAAGGAACTGAACGAGTGGCTAGGCCAGGAGGTAATACGGTTTGAGCCGTACAGCCTGAGACAGACCAGCTAGGACCTAAACAAGAAACCGCCTAAATAGGCGGTTTAGTTTTCTACAGCCATACGTAACGTAACGCCATAGCTTGACCCGATAAATATCGAAGAAGCTGCAACCAAGCCAAGGAAGAACCGATCCCTGGCCCGCTTGTAATCATCAGCCTTTCGTAGCCATGCGGTTAGAACTGCCACACCACCTACAACAGTAAATAGCCCGCCAGCTAACATAATCAGCGCGGTCGCGACGGTAATGGGACCAACATAGACGCTTTGCTTGGTCGCTTCGGCGATGAGCAGCACATAAACGGCATCGGCAAGGGATGCTAGGACCAACAGAACACCGCACCCCTCGCCTATCCAACCTGCGACACTACGGCTTGCTTTCATCGCAACCCTTCTCGGCAAAGTCTTTCAGCCAGCATTGCCAAGCCGCAACACTGAGACGGACGCCAAATAGACGGCGTTCTTACTTTCGCGTGTGACGCTACTGCGCTTCGATGTCCTTTTCGAACTCGTTCAATCGCTCGATTATCTCCGGCTTCCCTTGGTACTTCTTCAGCAGTGTATTTAACTGGCGGTCAGTACCGGTACAAAGCTTCTTAATATTCGCCTGAATCTCGCGTTGTCGTTGCTTGTCGTTGTTCTCGCCGACTTCGCCGCGAAAGTGGTCACAACCTTCCCGCTTATCAATGAAGCGCTGAACATCTTTGGGGAAGACGACATCGCCAGAAGCAAACCCCACACTTGCCATTGTCCATAGGAAAAGTAAGGGTAGGTGCCTTGTCATGATTAACGCCCGTCAGTAGACCAATGCGGTTTATCTTCACCAGAACCGTTGTACTTGATGACACTGTAGCTCGCGCCAACTTTATGCAGCTTCTCGTTCATCCCCGTCTTTGGTGCCGTAGCAATCTCGACGGTTTCGCCCTTCGCATCGGCGATTGACAAAGTACCGCTCCAAGAGACGTTCATATCAATAGCGTTACCTTGGATATGTCTTGAATTCAAGGCAGGCGCTACGCCAAGCCCTTGCATGCCATAGCCGCTAACCATTGCCTTAGCTGCCTTGATGGACGCTGATTCAGAGTAGTTACCTTCAGCATCTGAGTGATCCCACTTGATGTCCACCCCCTCCATGGCGGGGATGTTGTTAGCCTTTGCCTTTCCCTTGGCAATCTTCCAACACCAATGCATCAAGTAAGCTCGCTCTTTGGGTCGCCGTGTCGCTGCAATCGTGACGCTAGCGCTTGCGGCTTTCAATGCTGCGATAAACGAAGCGACATTTTCTTTGAACGGTGTTTCCAGGTCGTCAATGTTCGTGCTGGTAGGAAAACGACTAACCCATTGCGCTCCACTTAATTCACTAGTCGTTTCAACAATTGCAGGTGTCCGGTCCGCAGTTGGCGTAAGCGTCACTTGCAGGGTCGTTGTCATAGTATGGGGCCTCAATGGTGGCGGTAAGGGCGGAATCTGCTGAAACTGTCTGCGTTAAGCCATTGTCGTCCGTGTAACCCAACGATGTTTTGCCGTTAGATAGTGTGATCTTGTAACGAATCTGCCTTAATGGCTGTCCTGTCTTCTTATCCTTCACCAAAAAATGCATGTCGTATTTGTGGGCCTGCTCGTTTAGGGATTCGCGAGCATCTGTGCCACTCCCCCGGTCTGATGGTGAGAACTGGCTAGTGATCGGGGCGGGTGCAGACCGATAGACATTGCCTGCTTCAACGTAAACCAATAGCAGGGTTTGGGAGCCGATCAATGTCGCACCGCAGGCTGTTTTGTGACCATGGACAGCAACGGGTTGCGTGCTAAATATCGTATCCATGACCCCTTCAATAATGGGGAATGTGCCATTGCATTTCGGGCAAGAAACCATGTCGCCAACACGAGCAATAGGCTTGCCATTAACGTTAGCAGTCATGTCGCCGCTTATGACTTGTCCGCCATGATCTGTCATATCACCCACCACGATCACTGGCCTACCCATTGATACCGCCTTGAAAAGCTCGCACGTGGTCCCCTGGTTTTAGTTCTATGCCCTTGGTAGGCGTGCGCATGATGCGCGAGAGGAACCGAGACTTCAAGCGATAGCGGTTGGCACTAATCAACTGCTGAATTTTTAGGCAATTCTAGGCAGTTAACACCGCTGGCGCGCGCTCGTATCCCCGCCACGCCCGCGCACTTCATAGGGCGCTTTTTATGCAGACGCATGATGGGCTGTCATGCCCGTGAATACTGGCGGGTTTGGGGGAAAGTCTGCTGCTGGAAATCATGCGTTTTCATGCAGTCTAGGCATGCACGATTGCAGATGCGTGGAGACGGGCTTGAAATGAATGGCTGAGTTCAACCCTAAGCGGACCTTGGCAGCTTTTTCGGCCAATATCCACTGGCTGCCCTTAGCGGTAACCCCTCGCATCTTAAACAAGGAACTTTTTTTACCCTGCCACTCGCCTACAGCAGACTCAGGAGAGGCATATGGGAATAAGGTAGGAGTGAACAAGTAGTGTTCTAAATGATTTTCACTACGCGGTATCGCATCCTTTTGTAATAACTACAATGAATGGATGAATGACTTGCGAGCGTGAACATGAAGGCTCCTGGCACTCCTCCAAATGAAGCAGCCCGGCTGAAAGCGCTACACTCTCTGCAAATTCTTGATACGGTTCCTGAAGAACGATTCGACCGCCTGACCCGGATGGCGAGACGCTTATTTGATGTGCCGATAGCTCTTATAAGTTTGGTTGATGCTGATCGCCAATGGTTCAAATCGTCTAGCGGGCTTTTAGCTTCAGAAACCCCGCGAGATATATCACTCTGTGGCCATGCCATCCTGGGAAATGAAGTCTTTATCATTCCTGATGCACAGGAAGACGATCGATTTGCCGATAACCCATTAGTTACGAGTGAGCCGTATTTCCGCTTCTACGCAGGCTGCCCTCTCCATCTCGCTAAGGACATCAAGGTAGGGACACTTTGCGTTATCGATGACAAACCACGTAGTTTCACTGTGGAAGCAGAAGCACTGCTTCAAGATATGGCCAATTTGGTGGAGGGGGAGCTCAATACACTCAATATATCGACCGTGGATGAGCTGACGAACATTTCCAACCAACTGGGCTTCTTACAGCTCGGCAATACAACCCTTAG